>NZ_JBFUCB010000549.1:0-4146 GCF_056405435.1 Rhizobacter sp. P1_G5
ACCCAATCCTGCTCTTCGACCTTCTGCAGCGCCTGCAGCTGCACGCCGCCCGCCCAGTCCTGCGCGAGCAGCAGGGCGCCGGCCTCGGTGGCGGCGTCTTCCTCGGCGAACAGCGCCTTCACGACCGAGCGCTGCCAGCCGCCGCGCGGCGCCGGCATGCCCGGCTCGCCGAACAGCGCGTGCTCGGCCTCGGTGTCGGCATCGGCGTCCTCGACCGAGACCGACAAGGCCTGCAGCTCGTCCATCAGCGCATCGGACACCGGCTCGACCAGGTCCTCCGGCACCAGCAGCAACAGCTCGTACATCGGGGCCTCAGCGCTTGTGCTGGCTCATCCAGCCTTCAAGGTAATGAATGCTGGTGCCCCCCTCGATGAACTTGGCGTCGGCCATCAGCTCGCGGTGCAGCGGGATGTTGGTCAGGATGCCCTCGACCACCGTCTCCGACAGCGCGATGCGCATGCGCGCGAGCGCCTGGTCGCGGGTGTCGCCGTGCGTGATGATCTTGCCGATCATCGAGTCGTAGTTCGGCGGCACGAAGTAGTTCGTGTACGCATGCGAGTCGACGCGCACGCCCGGCCCGCCCGGCGCATGCCAGGTCGTGATGCGGCCCGGCGACGGCGTGAACTTGTACGGGTCCTCGGCGTTGACGCGGCATTCGATCGCATGCCCGCGCATCTGGATCTGGCGCTGCTGGAACGGCAGCTTCTCGCCGGCCGCCACGCGGATCTGCATCTGCACGATGTCGATACCGGTCACCAGTTCGGTCACCGGGTGCTCCACCTGCACGCGGGTGTTCATCTCGATGAAATAGAACTCGCCGTTCTCGTACAGGAACTCGAAGGTGCCGGCGCCGCGGTAGCCGATGCGCTTGCAGGCGGCGGCGCAGCGGTCGCCGATCTTCTCGATCACGCGGCGCGGGATGCCCGGCGCCGGCGCTTCCTCGATGATCTTCTGGTGGCGGCGCTGCATCGAGCAGTCGCGCTCGCCCAGCCAGACGGCGTTCTTGTGCTCGTCGGCCAGCACCTGGATCTCGATGTGGCGCGGGTTCTCGAGGAACTTCTCCATGTAGACCGCCGGGTTGCCGAAGGCCGCGCCGGCCTCGGCGCGCGTGGTCTGCACCGCGTGGATCAGCGCCGCCTCGGTGTGCACGACGCGCATGCCACGGCCGCCGCCGCCGCCGGCCGCCTTGATGATCACCGGGTAGCCGACCGCACGGCCGGCCTTGATGATCTCCTTCGGGTCGTCGGGCAGCGCGCCCTCGGAGCCCGGCACGCAGGGCACGCCGGCCTTGATCATCGCCTGCTTGGCCGACACCTTGTCGCCCATCGTGCGGATCGCGTCGGGCGTCGGGCCGATGAAGACGAAGCCGCTCTGCTCGACGCGCTCGGCGAAATCGGCGTTCTCCGACAGGAAGCCGTAGCCGGGGTGGATGGCCTCGGCATCGGTCACCTCGGCGGTCGAGATGATGGCCGGCATGTTGAGGTAGCTCTGCGCCGACTGGGCCGGGCCGATGCACACCGCCTCGTCGGCCAGCTTCACGTACTTGGCGTCGCGGTCGGCCTCGGAATAGACGACGACCGACTTGATGCCCATCTCGCGGCACGCTCGTTGAATCCGCAGCGCGATCTCGCCGCGGTTGGCGATCAGGATCTTCTTGAACATGCGGACAGCCTTATTCGATGATGAACAAGGGCTGGCCGAACTCGACCGGCTGGCCGTTGGCGCACAGGATCTTCGTGACGGTGCCGGACTTGTCGGCCTCGATCTCGTTCATGATCTTCATCGCCTCGATGATGCAGATCGGCTCGCCTTCCTTGATGGTGCTGCCCACCTCGACGAAAGGCTTGGCGCCCGGGCTCGCGGCGCCGTAGAAGGTGCCGACCATCGGCGACTTGACGGTGTGGCCGGCCGGTGCGGCGGGCGCCTCGACAGGGGCGGCGGCCACCGGCGCGGCGGGCGCAGCGGCAGCGGCCGGGGCCAGCACCGGGGCGGCGTAGGCCACCGGGCCTGCCGCGACGAGGGTCGGGTCGGCCTTGACGATCCGGACCTTGCCGTCCGCCTCGGTGATCTCCAGTTCAGAGATGTTCGATTCGGACACGAGATCGATCAGGGTCTTCAGTTTGCGCAGGTCCATGGGTTCTCCAACTTCTGTCGTCGTTGTTGTCGGGCGCCCGCGGTCGATCGGACCGTTGGCGCCGTGGGGTCAGGCCGTCCGCTGGGGAGGGCGCTTCGCGTCACGCTGCAGCACGTGGCGCAGGGCGCAGGCATAGCCGTCTGCGCCCAGGCCGACGATCACGCCGTCGGCCAGGTCCGAGAAATAGGAATGGTGGCGGAAGGCTTCGCGCCGGTGCACGTTCGACAGGTGCACTTCGATGAACGGGATCGCGACGCCGGCCAGCGCATCGCGCAACGCGACGCTGGTGTGCGTGAGCGCGCCCGGGTTGATCAGGATGAACTGCGTGCCGTCGAGCCGCGCGGCGTGCACGCGGTCGATCAGCGCGCCTTCATGGTTGCTCTGGAAGCTCACCAGCGTCGAACCGGCCTGCGACGCGATCTCTGCGAGATCGGCATCGATCTGCGCCAAAGTCGTCGCGCCATAGACCTCCGGCTCGCGTGTGCCGAGCAGGTTCAGGTTCGGGCCGTGCAGGACCAGGATGTGCATGAAACGCGGATCGGGTGCCTGGAGTGGGCGGCCCGGAATTTTGCGAAGGCTGAACTTTACGCGCTTTAGGGGCCGAAGACTGCAATATAGAAAAATCTCGGCCGAATGGAACCCGGCGGCCCCTCAGCCGAGCTGTTGCACCCAGGCGGCCAGGTCCTGCTCGCCGATGCTGCCCAGTTTGCGCGCGATGATGCGCCCATCGCGGCCGAAGACGGCACTGAACGGCAGCCCGCCGCGCTCGTTGCCGAGCGAGCGGGCCAGGTCGACGCCGGTCAGACCGGCCAGGCCGACCGGGAAGCTCACCGGCACCTTCTTCAGGAACTCCCGGACCGGGGTCGGGCTGTCGACCGCCAGGCCGACCACGCGCCAGCCGGCCGGCTGGTGGCTGCGCTGGAAGGCGTCGAGCAGCGGCATCTCCTTGACGCAAGGCGCGCACCAGGTGGCCCAGAAGTTCAGCAGCAGCGGCTGGCCGCGCAGTCCGGCCAGCGGCAGCGAGCCGCCTTCGGGCCGGTCGAACTGCAAATCCCACAGCGCCCGTTCGGCTTCGGGCAGGGCGTTGCTGCGTTCGCGCCACCAGCCGAAACCGGCACCGGCGGCCAGTGCGATGCCGGCGACGCCGATCGTCAATGCATGGCGACGGTTCATGCGGCCCCCTCGTCCGATGCCAGCAGCCGACGCAATCCGGCCAGATCGCCGCGTTCGCTGCGGCCGCGGCTGTCGGGTTTCAGCGCACCGCGCAGGTCGTCGCGGTCCAGGATGGTCAGGTGCACGGTCACTTCCTCGCCGAGTGCGGCGCTCGGGCTGCTGACGGTCAGCACGTCGATCTGCTCGCCGCGCGGGCCATCGAGGCTGCCGACGTCGTAGTCGACGCGCCGGTCGATCAGCGCGAGTTCGGCCTGCTTCGAGTCGTCGCAGAACAGTTCCAGCCGCACGCTGTTGAGCCGCGTCGCGGTGCCGCGCCAGACGGCGCCATACAAATGCGGGCGGAATTCCTGCAGCCGCTCCATCCACAGCAGCGCCACCTCGCGCAACGCGCGCAATTCGGCGGGTTGGGTGTCGGCGCAGAAGAGTGCGATGTAGGCCCGGACCTCGTCCTCGACCTGGTCGTTGTCGGGCAGGTCGACCTGCCGCGTGCCGCGCTTGCCGAGGTCGCGCGCGGCGCGGCGCTTGGCCGGCCCGTACTCCATGCCCTCCTCGACGATCAGCCGGGCGGCCGCGCTGGCGAGTTCAGTACTGAGGTCGGAGGGCATCGGGGGATTCTAGGGAAGGTCGACCGCCCCCATGCGCGACACGACCGTGCCGGCCCGGCCGACCACGTACGGCGAGCCCGGCCGCTTCTCGAAGCGCTTCGGCGCCGGCAGCATCACCGCCAGGCGCGCGGCCTGCGCCGGTGCGAGCCGGGCCGCGTCGACGCGGAAGTAGTGCCGCGCCGCGGCCTGCGCGCCGAACACGCCTTCGCCCCATTCGACGTTGTTCAGGTAGAT
>NZ_JBFUCB010000550.1:0-4139 GCF_056405435.1 Rhizobacter sp. P1_G5
GTGCAGGACGGCCCGAACAAGGCCGAGAGCGTGATCCTGCTGCACCGCCGCGACGGCTTCAAGGCGGCGCCGGCGAGCGTGGCCAAGATGAAGGAGCTGTGCGATGCCTACGAGATGCAGTTCATCGTCGGCCAGGTGACCGGCTACGAGGAACGCGACGGCCAGCTGACCAGCGTCAAGGTGACCGGCGGCGACGGCGTCACGCGCGTGGTGCCCCTCGACGTGCTGCTGGTGTTCTTCGGCCTGAGCCCCAAGCTCGGCCCGATCGCCGAATGGGGCCTGAACCTCGAGCGCAAGCAGATCGTCGTCGACACCGAGAAGTTCGAGACCAGCACGCCGGGCATCTTCGCGGTGGGCGACGTCAACACCTACCCGGGCAAGAAGAAGCTGATCCTGTCGGGCTTCCACGAAGCGGCGCTCGCGGCCTTCGCGGCGGCGCCGTACGTCTTCCCCGACAAGCGCATCCACCTGCAGTACACGACCACCAGCCCGAAGCTGCACAAGGTGCTGGGCGTCGAGACGCCGACCTTCGACTGATTTCTCCGACCGTCGGGTTGATCCCGGTCTGATCATTCGGCCTCGCCCCCGCCAGGGAGCGAGGCCGAATCGCTTCTTCAGTCGCAGCTGTAGCGGAACGACCCGTCGAGGTCGAGCGGCAGCACCAGCGTGCGGATGCCGGCTGCCTTCGACGCGGCGCACAGCTTGTCGCGCGCACCGCTGGTGTTGTTCACGTAGTTGCTCTTGTACTCGGCGTTGAACACCGGCTTGCCCTTGCCGGTGAAGGCCGAGTAGCCGCCGCACTCCGAATACTCGTTGCACTGCTCGTTGACCGCGAAGTCGAACGACGGTTCGAGCGCCGCGAGCTGGTCCACGTCGTTCTTCAGCCCGATGGCCAGGCCGCGCAGGTGGGCCGCGGTGGCCAGGTAGCGGTTGTAGTCGAGCTGGTCCTGTGCGGTCAGCGGGAAGCCACTCGAGTTGGTGTAGCCGTCGACGTTGTCGGGCTCGACGCCATCGCACCCCTTGGACTGCGCCAGGTCGAGGCGCGCGGCCATCACCGCGCGCACGTTGGCCGAGCGGATGTCCAGCCACTTCTCGCCGGCCCAGCCGTCGAGCGCCTTGCCCTTGTCGGCGGTGGCGAACTTCGAATAGTCGGGGCGCCAGTCCTCGGAGCTGCCGGCCGAGAAGTAGCAGACCACCTTGCGGCCCGCGGCCTTCAGCTGCGAGATCGTCACCGCGCTGGCGTCGACCAGGTCGATGTCGTAGACGGTCGCGTTGTACGAGGTGTTCAGCGTGCCGGTGAGCTGCCATTGCCACGTGGCTCCGGCGGCGGGCTTCCACCAGGTGCCGGGGGTCGGTGCAGGTGCAGGTGCGGGTGCGGGTGCGGGTGCCGGAGCAGGCGCTGGGGCCGGGGCAGGCGCTGGGGCCGGTACAGGTGCAGGTGCAGGTGCAGGMGYCGGWGCGGGCGCAGGCGCGGGAGCCGGAGCRGGKGTGGGCGCYGGTGCGGGTGCCGGTGCCGGCGTGCTGTCCAGCGGCAAGCGGAACGCCTGCTGCGCGTTGGTCGTCGCGCAGGTCGTCAGCGAGAACTCGGTGACGCCCACGCGCGTCGGCGCGGTCAGGCACAGCTTGCCGTCGTAGGTGGCGACTTGCGCGAGGCTGGTGCCCAGCGCGGCCAGGCGGAACTGCTGCGCCTTGCGGCCGTTGCAGTTGTCGAGGTCGACGAACGCGCCCGACTTGCTGCCGCGGGCCGTCACGCACAGGCCGGACGACGGGTTCTTGATCAGCACCAGGTTGCTCGCGCTGTCCGACGACACCGGCATGAACTGGAAGGCCTGCGCCGTGCCGGCATTGCAGGCGGCCAGCCGGATGTCCCAGCTGGAGGTCACCGTCTCGGTGCAGGCACCGAGCTTGTCGGCCACCAGCGTGCTCAGCGTGGTCGTCAGCTTCTTCGACCCGGTGGCCGCGGCCGCCTCGATCGTGCGCTGGCCCTGGGCATCGGCCAGGTCATCGTTGGCCGTATCGGCATCGTTGCCGCCGCAGGCGGCCAGCAGGACGGCGCTGGAGCAAGCCAGGCCGAGCATCATCTTGTTCATCGTCAGGTTCCTTGTTGATCGGTGCGTCGGGAACGCACCTTCCACAGCAGGAAACCAGTAGACCCGACGGACGCTTCGCAAGCCGATGCGAAAGGGCAAGCGATGTGAGCAACGGTCACACGGCGCCGGGGCGCGGCGTGGACAGGTGCGACAGGCAAACCTCGTAGAGCGCACCGACCAGGTCGGTCTGCGTGACCATGCCGACCAGCTTGCGCCGCTCGTCGACGACCGGGATGTGGTGCAGGCCGACATCCGCCATCAGCGGCACCAGCTCGACCGCCGGCGTCGACGCGAACGCGGTCTTCACCGGCGCGGTCATGATCTGTCCCACCACCTCATGGCGGTCGGAGTGCGAGTTCGTGTTGCGCGCGAGGAAGGCGCGCAGCCGCCGGCCGATGTCGCGGCGGTCCTGCAGGTCGACCTGCGCCAGGAAATCCGATCGCGTGACGATCCCGATCACCTGCCGCGCCCGGTTGACCACCGGCAGTGCCTGCACCGCGTGCGCGCGCATCAGGTTCCAGGCCACGTCGAGCTCGGTCGCGAACTCGACGGCGAGCACGTCCTTCGACATCACGTCGGCGCAGCGGGCTTCGCCGAAGCGGCGCTTGAAGGCCTGCATCTCGGTCTGGTGGAACAGCGATTCGAGGTCGTCGATGCCGATGTCGAGCACCTGGTCGTAGTCCTTCAGCGCGGCCTGCAGGTCGGCCGGCGTGAAGCCGAGGCGTTCGGTGGGCGGGCCGTCGGCCGTGCGGTGCGCGTGCTGCGCGTCGGCCTGCTGCGAATGGGGATAGCGGYGCCCCGTCGCGTTGTTGAAGAGCAGCGCCACGCCGAGCAGCAGCAGCGAATTGAGCGCGACCGGCACCAGCACGAAGCCGTAGCCAGCCGCGTGCACGGCCGGGCCGCCGAGCACGGCCGTCAGCGCCACCGCACCGCTCGGCGGATGCAGGCAGCGCAGCGCGAACATCGCACCGATGGCCACGCAGATCGCGAGCGCCGAGGCCAGCGCCGGCTCCTCGATCAAGCGTGCACAGGTCACGCCGATCAGGGCCGAGACGATGTTGCCGCCGAGGATCGACCACGGTTGCGCCAAGGGACTGGCAGGCACCGCAAACAGCAGCACCGCCGAGGCGCCCATCGGCGCGATCAGCGCGATGGCACCGGGCGTGCCCTGCAGCACGAAGGCGCTGAGCAGCCCGGTGGCCGCGATGCCCAGCAGCGCCCCCAGCACCGACCGCAAGCGCTCGCGCCCGCTCACGGCGGCGCGTGCAGGAAGCCAGGCACGCAGCCAGGGATGCAGCAACAGGGAACGCATGAGGCAGTCGGCGGGGTCCGTGCAGATCGGAGCCCCGGATTGTCGGCGAACCCGCCGCGCCGACCGCGTCAGGTCAGGGCCGCCAGGTCAGCGTCGTCTTCGTGTTGATGTCGGTGGCCGAACCGACGGTCGACGTCGCGTCGACGAAGCCCGAGCGGTTGCCCGCGCTGAGGTTCAGGCCGGCACCGCGGTACTCGACATCGCCCTGCAGGTTCAGCGTGCCCGACGCGCCCTGCCCGCTCTCGAAGAAGCCCAGCGGGTAGAACGTGGTGCGCACCTGGGCCGAGCCCGACACCGTGAAGGCATTGCCGCCGGAGCCGATCACGCTGAGCCCGCCGACCGTGCCGCCGGTGACCGTGCCCTTGCTGATGACGGCCTGGTCCTCGATGCGCGCCGTGCCGCTCGCGCTGCCGCCCGGCAGGATCGTCGCGTACGGGCCGACGTACACCGTCGAAGGCGTGCTGGTCGGGGCGCAGCCACCACCGTTCGCGAACCGCGCGGTTCCGGTCGGGCAGGCATCACGCTGGCCGTTCTGGAAGCCCTGCGGCCAGGCGTTCGCCAGCTCGACCATGTACGGGTAGCGCCAGATCGTCTCGTACGCCTGGTCCCACACCACCGTCTTGAACACCGACGGCGTCGCGGTCACCACCAGGAACAGCGGCTCGCCCGCGTTCACCTTGAAGGTCAGGTCGGCATCCAGCCCCTTCTGCAACCCGCTGTAGCGGGCCGACGTGAAC
>NZ_JBFUCB010000551.1:0-4133 GCF_056405435.1 Rhizobacter sp. P1_G5
GGCGGCCAGCACGGCGAGCATCGCCACGCCCAGCCACGCCCGGCGCGATGGGTACTTCTCAATGCAACGCACGATAGATCTCCTCCGCCAATTCCCTCGAGATTCCGTCGACAGTAACAAGATCGTCAACGCTCGCATGGCCCACGCCACGCACGCCTCCGAAGCGCTGCAAAAGTTTCGCACGTTTCTTCGGCCCCACGCCGGGTATGTCTTCCAGCCGGCTGCCGCCGGTGCGCACGCTGGCGCGGCGCGCCCGCATGCCGGTGATCGCGAAACGGTGCGCCTCGTCGCGGATCTGCGCCACCAGCATCAGTGCCGCCGAATCCTTGCCCAGGTACACCTTCTCGCGGCCGTCGGCGAACACCAGTTCCTCGAGGCCGACCTTGCGGCCCTCGCCCTTCTCGACGCCGACGATCAGCGACAGGTCCAGGCCCAGTTCCTCGAACACCTCGCGCGCCATGCTGACCTGGCCGCGCCCGCCGTCGACCAGCACCAGGTCGGGCATGCGCACGTTCGTCGGCTCGCCGGACTCCCTGTCAGCCAGCGCCGCGGCGATCTTGCTGTAGCGCCGCGTCAGCACCTGGCGCATCGCGGCATAGTCGTCGCCGCCGGTCACGCCCTCGATGTTGTAGCGGCGGTACTGCGCGTTCARCATCTTGTGGGTCTCGAACACCACGCACGATGCCTGCGTCGACTCGCCGGCGGTGTGGCTGATGTCGAAACACTCGATGCGGAATGTGTCGAGGTTTTCCGGCGACAGGTCCAGCGCCTCGACCAGCGCGCGCGTGCGCGCCTGCTGCGAGCCCTCTTCCGACAGCAGCCGCGCAAGCTTCAGCTGCGCGCCCTGGATGCACATGTCCAGCCAGGCGCGGCGCGCATCGCGCGGCTGGTGCTGCGCGCTCACGCGGGTGCCGCTGTGCTCGGTCAGCGCATCGATCAGCGCCTTGTCGACCACGTGGCTCAGCACCAGCAGCGGCGGCACCTCGCTGTCGAGGTAATGCTGCGCGATGAAGGCCTCCAGCACCTGCACCTCGGGCGATGCGCGCTCGCTCTCCGCGTCTGCGCCGCCTGCGGCGCCGATCTCGGTCGCGTCCTCGACATGCGCCGGGAAGTACGGCCGGTCGCCCAGGTGCCGCCCGCCGCGCACCATCGCGAGGTTGACGCAGGCCCGCCCGCCCTGCACCTTCACCGCGAGGATGTCGGCGTCCTTGGTCGACACGCCGGTGTTGTCCTCGACCGACTGCTGGTGCAGCACCTTCGACAAGGCACCGAGCTGGTTGCGGATCTCGGCCGCCTGCTCGAACTCCAGCGCGTCGGCGTGGGCCATCATCTGCGCCTGCAGGCCGTCCATCACCTCCTGCTGCTGGCCGAGCAGGAAGCGCTCGGCATTGGCCACGTCGCGCGCGTAGTCGTCGGCGGCGATGTAGTCGACGCACGGACCGGAGCAACGCTTGATCTGGTACAGCAGGCAGGGCCGCGTGCGATTGTTGAAGACGGTGTCCTCGCAGGTGCGCAGGTGGAACACCTTCTGCAGCAGCTGGATCGATTCCTTCACCGCCCAGGCGCTCGGGTACGGCCCGAAGTAGCGATGCTTGCGGTCGACCGCGCCGCGGAAGTAGGCCATGCGCGGGAACGCGTGCGAGACGATCTTCAGGTAGGGGTAGCTCTTGTCGTCGCGGAACAGGATGTTGTAGCGCGGGTTGAGCGTCTTGATCAGGTTGTTCTCGAGCAGCAGCGCCTCGGCTTCCGAGCGCACCACCGTCGTCTCCATCCGCACGATCTTGCTGATCATGTGGCCGATGCGCGTGCCGCCGTGGTTCTTCTGGAAGTAGCTCGAGACGCGCTTCTTCAGGTCGCGCGCCTTGCCGACGTAGAGCACCGCATCATTCGCGTCGAAATAGCGGTAGACGCCGGGCAGGCCGGGCAGCGCCAGCACCTCGGCGAGCAGGCGCTCGCGGCCGGGGTCGGCCGGCGGCGCCGGGTCGGTGGGTTCTTCGGGCAACGACGTCGTCTCGTTCATCGGTTGCGATTGTGCCGCTGCCGATAATGGCGCGCATGCCGCACCTGCAATGGGATGTCTTCTGCCGCGTCGTCGACAACTTCGGGGACATCGGCGTGTGCTGGCGGCTCGCCGCCGACCTGGCCGCGCGCGGCGAGCGGGTGCGGCTGTGGGTCGACGACGCACGCGCGCTCGCGTGGATGGCGCCGGGCGGCGCGGCCGGTGTCGAGCTGCAGGCGTGGCCCGAGGCCGAGGACGAGGCCCGGCCGATCGGCGACGTGGTGGTCGAGGCCTTCGGGTGCGAGTTGCCGCCGGCGGTGCTGGTGCGGATTGCCGAAAGAGCGGCCGAAAGAGCGCCGGTGTGGATCAACCTCGAATACCTGAGTGCCGAGGCCTACGTGGAGCGCAGCCACCGCCTGCGCTCGCCGCAGATGCACGGGCCGGCACGCGGCATGAGCAAGTGGTTCTTCTACCCCGGCTTCACGGCCGCCACCGGCGGGCTGCTGCGCGAGCCGGGGCTGATGGCGCAGCGCGAGGCGTTCGACCGCGCGGCGTGGCTCGCAGCCCGGCAGATCGCGCCGCGGCCCGGCGAGCAACTGGCC
Organism: Rhizobacter sp. P1_G5; assembly: GCF_056405435.1. Lineage (NCBI taxonomy): Bacteria > Pseudomonadati > Pseudomonadota > Betaproteobacteria > Burkholderiales > Sphaerotilaceae > Rhizobacter > Rhizobacter sp. P1_G5. Next base: position 2,602 of record NZ_JBFUCB010000551.1, read on the forward strand.
AGCCTGTTCTGCTACCGCGTGCCGTCAGCCGGGGCCTTGCTCGATGCCCTCGGCCATCGGCCGACGCTGCTGCTGGTGCCCGGCACCGCGCCGCCGCTGCCCGGGCTGCCGGCGTCCATCCGGGTGCTGTCCCTGCCCTACCTCGCGCAGGCCGGTTTCGACCGGCTGCTGTGGGCCTGCGACGTGAATTTCGTGCGCGGCGAGGATTCGCTGGTCCGCGCGCTGTGGGCCGGCCAGCCATTCATCTGGCAGATCTATCCGCAGGACGATGGCGTGCACGAGGCCAAGCTGCAGGCCTTCCTCGACCGCTTCAGCGCCACGCCGGACATCCGCGCGGCGTGGCGGGCCTGGAACGGCCTGCAAGACCCTGCCGGCATCGGGCCTGATCGCGCGTCCTGGCAGGCGCAGTGCCTGAATTGGCGCAAAGCCTTGCTCGCGCAGACCGATCTCGCCGGTCAGTTGCTGTCTTTCGTCGCCGAATCGCTATAAAATCGCCGGCTTTGCGCGTTCTGGGCCATTGAACATTCCGGCGCGCGCTGGCCCAGGCAAAACAGCCCCTACGGAAATCGTTATGAAAATCGCACAGGAAATTCGCGCAGGCAACGTGATCATGCACGACAAGAACCCGATGGTCGTGCTGAAGACCGAATACAGCCGCGGTGGCCGCAATGCCGCCACCGTGCGCATGAAGCTCAAGAGCCTCCTGAACAACTCGGGCACCGAGGTCGTGTTCAAGGCCGACGACAAGATGGACCAGATCATCCTCGACAAGAAGGAGTGCACCTACTCCTACTTCGCCGACCCGATGTACGCGTTCATGGACGCCGAATACAACCAGTTCGAGGTCGAGGCCGAGAACATGGGCGACGCGGTGCAGTACCTCGAAGACGCGATGCCCGTCGAAGTGGTGTTCTACGACGGCAAGGCGATCTCGGTCGAACTGCCGACCAGCCTGGTGCGCGAGATCACCTACACCGAGCCGGCCGTCAAGGGCGACACCTCGGGCAAGGTGCTGAAGCCGGCCAAGCTGGCTACCGGCTTCGAGGTCTCGGTTCCGCTGTTCGTCGAAACCGGCGACAAGATCGAAATCGACACCCGCACGCACGAGTACCRCAAGCGCGTCTGATCCACGCACACTGCCTCCCCGCAAAGGGCACCCTCGGGTGCCCTTTTTGCTACCGTCCGTGACCATGGGTCCTGCCACCGGCTTCGACTTCAGCGCCATCACCTCGCCGTTCCGGATGCAGCCCGGGCTGCGACGGCTCGCGCCGGGCGCGCCGCAGCTGACGCCGTTGCGGCCGGGCGACCCGGTGCTGCGCGAAAAGCTCACGGTGCTGACAGAGTTCGCACCGCAGGCTTTGCTGACAGCCCCCGGTTTCGACGCGGCCCCCGCGCTGGCCGCGCTGTGCGGGCACGCTGCCGCCGAGTGGCCCGCCGCATGGCACCACGAGGCCGGCGCCTGGCACGCCCCCTGGCTCGGCTGGTCGCTCGCGGGCGACGAGCCGCAGGCCGATGGCGACGCCGCGCCCGAC
>NZ_JBFUCB010000552.1:0-4122 GCF_056405435.1 Rhizobacter sp. P1_G5
CCTACTGGACCACGCAGACCGGCAACCAGACCGCCAACCTCGGCGGCCTGTTCGACATCGCTCTGAGCGCGAAGACCATGCTGTTCGCCGAGGCGCTGCTCGGCGTCGCGAAGACCGAGAACAACACCCGCGGGCCGAACTGGACCTCGCTCGGGGCGAGCAGCAGCTACTTCCGCAACGCCAACACCGGCGACCTGGAGACCTGGACGCGCCGCCTCGCCCCCGAGGAACTGGGCGGCGTGACGCGCTTCAACCGCGAGTGGCGCGACACCACCGGCAACCTCGCGCTCGGCGCGCGCGGCGAGCTGGTCGACGGTTGGAACTACGAGGTGGCCTACAGCGCCTCGGGCTACCGCAACAAGACCGTCACGCCGCGGCTGCTGGCCACGGTCGACAGCTTCTTCCTCGGCCCGCAGCAGGGCACCGATGCCGATGGCATCCCGATCTACGCCCCCGATCCGGCGCGGCTGTACACCCCGTTGACGGCGGCCGAGTTCGGCTCGATCAGCGGTACCAGCAACGGCGACAACCGCTCGTGGAACCACAGCCTGGGTGCCAGCGTGCACGGCGAGCTGCTGCAGCTGCCGGCAGGCCCGCTGCAACTGGCCGCGGTGGCCGAGATCGGCTCGCAGGGCTTCAGCAACCGCTCGGACCCGCGGCTGGGGCAGGGCGTGTTCTACAACACCAAGGAGGTGGCCGAGGTGAAGGGCACGCGGCAGCGCCAGGCGCTGGGCGCCGAGCTGAACGCGCCACTGTCGCGCGAGGTGACGGCCACGCTCGCCGGCCGCTACGACGACTACGCGTTCGCCGGCCGGCATGACGACAAGCTGACCTGGCAGGCCGGGCTGGAGTTCAGGCCGAGCCGCGAGCTGCTGCTGCGCGCGAACCACGCGACCAGCTTTCGTGCGCCGGACATGAGCTACATCTACACCGCCGAAAGCCGCGGCTACTACGCGTCGTCGACCGACTACCTGCGCTGCGCGCAGGCCGGCCAGCCGGTGGCGACCTGCGAGTTCGCGAACCTGTCGCCCGGCTTCAACTACGTCAGCAACGGCAGCGCCGACCTGAAATCCGAGAACGGCCGCAGCTGGGGGCTGGGCGCGTTCTGGTCGCCGAGCGCGCAGTTCGAGGCCTCGATCGACTTCTGGAAGATCCGGATCGACAACCTGGTCACGACGCTCGACGCCGACAAGCTGTTGCGCGACGAGGCCGATTGCCGCAGCGGCGCGCGCGACCCGGCCAGCCCGAGCTGCCTCGACACGTTCTCGCGCGTGCGCCGCAACCCGGCGAATGCGGTGGTGCGGCCGGGCGAGGTCTACGAGATCGCGGTCAACCCGATCAACGCCGCGCAGGAGAGCACGCGCGGCTTCGACCTCGGCGTGCGCTGGCGCTGGGCCACCGAGGGCTGGGGTCGCTGGGTGGCCGGCGCGAAGTACACGCGGGTGCAGAGCTTCACGTACCAGCAGTTCGCCGGCGACGCCGCGACCAACCAGATCGGCACGCGCGATTTCGCGGGCTTTCCGACCAAGCTGGTCGCGACGCTGGACGGCACGTTCGGCGACTGGGGCGCCACGCTCACATCAAGCCGCTACGGCCGCATTGCCGATGGCGACGAGGGGTTCGTTCCGCCGCAATGGCTGCACAACCTGAGCGGCAGCTACCAGTTCGCGAAGAACACGCGGCTGACGCTGATCGTCAACAACGTCGCCAACAAGACGGTGCGCGACGACACCGGCGGCTGGCCGTTCTACCCGGTGGGCTTCTACAGCGCGCACGGGCGGCAGGGCTGGGTGGAGTTCGAGCACGTGTTCGGCGGGGGCTGAGCCCGCGAGCTCGGCGTCACCGTGGCGGTTCCCCCACGATGCGCGTCACCAGGGCACCCAGCCCGGACAGCGTCCTCACCTCGTCCAGCGCCTTGTAGACATCCTCGCCGGCGGCGGCGCTTGCGTTCGCCGCGAGCGGCTGCCGGGAGAGGAACTCACGGACCATGCGCGACGCGATCTCACGTTGCAGCCCGGAGGGCGGCGGATCCATCGCCGGCTCCTCGGCGATGGCGGCCAGCGCGGCGGCGCTGGGCTTGATCTCCGGCCTGTCGGTGCGCGGCGTGCTGCGCGTCAGCACCGACTCGAAGGTCGGCGCGTTCTGCACGCGGTTGCCGAGCCGCCAGTCGCTGCGCGGGATGCCCATCATCGTCAGGATGGTGGCGATGACCGAGGCGTGGTCGAACGGTGTCGCGGGCCCGGCCCGGAAGACGGTGTTGGCCTCGATGTAGGGCGACACCAGGATCAGCGGAACGCGCACGCCGTAGCGGTCGAAGCCGAAACCATGCTCRCAGTTCGTGGGGGCGGGTGTGGCCGAGCCCTCGCCCCACGGCACGGCGGCATGCCAGGGCGGTGCGACGTGGTCGTAGGTGCCGCCGTGCTCGTCGAAGTTGATGATAAGCAGCGTGTCGTTCCAACCGGGGCTGGACCTCAGCGCATCCAGGATGTCGCTGACGAATTGCTCGCCGGGTGCGACGTTGCGCGGCGGGTGGTAGTCGTTGCCTTGCGGCCCCATGCCGTCGCGCGTGTAGCCATAGCCCCACTTGGGTTCCAGGAAGCACATGGAGGGCAGGGCGTTCGTTCTCGCAAGACGGTAGAAGGTGTCGATGGTGTCGAAATGAGGGTCGTACTTCGAGTCGCTCAGCTGGGTCAGGATGTCGCGGGTGAAGCACTTGCCGCCCGCGAACCACCAGGATTCACTGGCGAAGACCATCCAGTCATCGGGTGACTGCAGTCCGGCGTCGGCCATCACGTTGAACATCGTGCGCTGGTTGAAGTAGAGCCAGTTCTTGCCGATGGACCACATGTTGTTGTTCACCCAGGCCTGCAGCGCGCCGGTGTCCGGGTCGGGCGCCAGCGAATTGCCGGTGGCGGCGAAGGCGCGGTTGCAATTGGTTTGCGTGGGCACCGACGAGAAGTACGCATCGGACACCGCATAGTGGCGCGCGGCGCCGTTCAGCACCGGCAACTCGGCGGGCGTGTAGGTCTGCATGACCTCGTCGAGCCCGTAGCGCCAGCTGTCGCCGGCGAAGTCCTGGTAGAAGCCGCCCATGCCGGCCACCTGGTTCGGGGCCGGGTTCGAGGGGCTCGAGAAGAGCTGGTTGTTGACGTGCACGTAGTCTTCATTGGGATCGCACTCGGGCACCCAGCTGTTGCGGGTGCCCTTGCGGACCCAGTGCCTGACCCCGTTGGCGCCCAGGTTGTAGTAGGTCTCCGGGCGCAGGCCGTTGTAGTCGGGCTGGTTGTTGCCGAGCGGCGCGATGACGCGGTCCGGGCGCTGGCCGTCCGGATAGAGCCAGCCCAGCACGTTGTCGAGCGAGCGGTTCTCCAGCATCAGGTAGACGATGTGCTTGATGCGCGACGGCACGTTGTTCTGCACCCCGAACAGGATGCCGTCGCTCGTCATGAAGACGTTGGTGTACCCGCTCCAGCCGCCGCGGCCCACGAGGTTCGCGCCGCGCCAGTCTTCGGTGCCGTCCTCCCAGCCCTTGTGCTGGTACCAGTAGAGGTTGCCGTCGCGCGTGATGCCGTACAGCGTGCCGTCGCTGGTGGCGAACACGCTGGCGTACTTGCGCCAGCCGCCGCGCCCGACGAGGTTCTTGCCGATCCAGCGCTCGCTGCCGTCCTGCCAGCCTTCGTGGCGGTACCAGTAGAGGTCGCCGTCGGGCGTGATGCCGTAGAGCACGCCTTCGCTGGTGGCGCACACGCTGACGTACATGCCCCAGCCGCCGCGGCCGACGAGCTTTCGTTCGCTCCACCGCTCGGTGCCGTCCTGCCAGCCGGCGTGGTGATACCAATAGAGGTTGCCATCCCAGCCGACGGCGTAGAGGATGCCGTCGCTGGTGGCGAAGACGGTCCGGTAGTCGGCCCATCCACCCCGGCCGACGACCTTGCTCTCCCAGCGCTCGGTGCCGTCCTCCCAACCGGCGTCGCGGTACCAGTGCAGGTTTCCGTCCCAGCCGATGGCGTAGAGGATGCCGTCGCTGGTCGCGAAGACGGACTTGTATTCCTGCCACCCACCGCGGCCGACCAGGTTCTTGCCGGTCCATCGCTCGGTGCCGTCTTTCCAGCCATCGTGGCG
>NZ_JBFUCB010000553.1:0-4121 GCF_056405435.1 Rhizobacter sp. P1_G5
GATCACCGCTGCCCGCGGGGCGGCGGCCAGCGCACGCGGCGCCGGCGGCGGCGCCAGCGTCACCCGCAGCGGCCCCCAGGCATCGGCCCGCGGCGCGGCACCGCCGTCCGAGCGTCCCGTCTGCGTGCCGACCCACATCACCGCCAGCACGTGCAGCACGATCGACAGCGTCACGAACTGCGCGAGCGTCGCGCGCTCCTGGTCCGACACGCGCAAGCTGTCGGCCGGGTGAAGCGGGAGGACGGGCAAGGCACTCATCGCCCCCCGAGCATGCCATCATCGTGCGGTGGAAGCCGTCCCCGCCCGATTCGAGCACGCCAGCGACCGTGCGCAGTTCAAGCAGCCCGCGCACCGCGGCGGCATCGAGCTGTACCGGGCGCACATCGTGCGCTACGCATTCGAGCCGCACACGCACGAGGCCTACGGCTTCGGCGTGATCGATGCCGGCGTCGAGCGCTTCCGCTACCGCGGCAGCGAGCACCTGGCACCGCCGCAGTCGCTGGTGCTGATGAACCCCGACGTGCTGCACACCGGCCGCGCCGAGACCGCGCACGGCTGGCGCTACCGCATGGCGTACGTCGATGCCGCGCTGCTGCGCGAGGTGGCCGGCGAGGCCGACTGGTCGTTCGCCGAGCCGGTGCTGCAGCACGCGGCGAGCGCGCAGCGCGCGAGCCGGGCCCTGCAGGCGCTGTGGGCGGCCGATGCCCCACTGGCTTTCGATGGCGCGCTGCTCGACCTGCTGCAGGCGGTGCAGCCGCATGCACGCCGCGGCCCGCCCGAGCGCGCGCTCGAGGGCCACGCGCCGCTGCAACGCGCGATCGACCTGATGCACGACCGCCTGGCCGAGCCGCTGACGCTGGCCGACCTGGCGCAGGCGGCCGGGCTCAGCCCGTTCCATTTCCAGCGCTGCTTCAAGGCGCGGCACCATGCCACGCCGCACCAGATGCTGATGGCGCTGCGGCTGTTCCGCGCGAAGCGGCAACTGGCCGCCGGCCTCGCACCCGCGCTGGTGGCGGCCGACAACGGGCTCACCGACCAGGCCCACCTGACGCGCCGCTTCGCCGGCATGTACGGCGTCACGCCGGCGCGCTACCAGCAGCAGATGCAGCCTCAGCGCCGAGGCTGATCAGCGCCCTTCGAGCGCCGTCTCCTGCCGCACCACGCGCGCCAGCGGCAGGCTCACGCGCACCCGGGTTCCACGTCCCACCTCGCTCTCGATGGCCATCGTCGCGCCCATGCGCTGCAGCAGCAGCCGCGTGATCACGAGGCCGAGCCCGCTGCCGGGCACCGGCGTGTTCTCGGCACCCAGCCGGTTGAAGGGCTGGTAGAGCTGCGCGAGCTTGCCGGCCTCGATGCCGACACCGGTGTCGTGCACCGTCACCACGACGCGTGCTCCCTCCTCGGCGCACACCACCCAGGCCCGTCCGCCCGGGCGGTTGTAGCGGACCGCGTTCGACAGCAGCGTCGCGAACACCTGCTCCAGCCGCCGCGGATCGGCGTGCACCGCCAGCGCCTGCGTCCCTTCGATCGCCAGCGTCACGCCCATCGACAACGCCAGCGGTTCCACCTGGCGCAGGCTCGCGCCGAGCGCCGGCGCGAGCGGGACCTCACGGTTCGACAGCGCGAGCGCGCCATCCTCGATGCTCGTCAGGTCCAGCAGGTCGTTGATCAGCTCCAGCAGGTGCTGGCCGCTGTCGAGCACATGCTGCAGCCGCGCCGCCTGCCGGTTCGTCAGCGGCTCGTGGGCATCGGTCTGCAGCAACTGTGCGAACCCCAGCACCGCGTTCAGCGGCGTGCGCAGCTCATGGCTCACGCGCGACAGGAACTGCGTCTTGGCCAGGTTCGCGCGCTCCGCCGCCTCCTTGTCGAGGCGCAGCTGCTCGGCCTCGACGTCGTCGCTCACGTCCCACAGCAGGCCCACCGCGCGCCGGCCGTCGACCTGGCGGCGGCGCGCATTCATCTCCAGGTGGCGCACGCGGCCGTCGCGCCACAGCACGCGAAAGCGCAGCTCCACCAGCTCGTCGCCATTCACGGCCCGCGCGAGCGCCGCATGCAGCGCGGGCAGGTCGGCCGGGTCCACCCTGTCGGCCGACAGTTGCGTGCCGTTGCGCGAGCCCGGGTCGTCATCGACCCCGAAATGGGCCGCCGCGCGGGCATCGAGTTGCACACGATCGTGCTCGACATCCCAGTCGAACACGCCGATGTGCGCGCCCTCCGCCGCCGTGGCGAGCCGCTCGTCGCTTTCGCGCAGCGCCTGTTCGGTGCGGCGCTGCGCGTGGTGCATGCGCATCGTCAACCACACGCTGGCCGCGGCCAGCAGTGCGCCGAGCCCGAGCGTCGTCGCCGTCACCAGCTGCCGCGTGATGCGCGAGGCCTCGCCGAGCGAGTCGGAGAAGCGCATCCCGAGTTCGGTCAATCGCTCGCTCAGCGGCGGGATCCGCCTCACCAGCGAGCGCAGCTGCGGCGAGCCGTTGTCGCCGGCCAGGATGCGGGCATGCATGTCGCGCCCGAGCGCGCTCAGCTCGTCCATCTGCGCATCGCCTTCCGCCCAGGTCCTGATGGCCTCGGCCATGAAGCCGACGTGGCGAAAGCGCCGGTAGAGGCGGGCCATCGAATCGATGTCGTCCGCATGGTTGCCGCCTTGCAGCAGGCCGCGGCGCACCACGGCCATGTCGGGCACGGGCTTGTCGAGCTCGAGCCTGGCGAGCTGGTCGCCCTGCGACACCGCGAGCGCCGCCAGGTGGCGCCGGTAGTCGAGCGCGTCATGCGATTCGCTGTAGCGGTACAGGTGGTAGATCGCGTCCTTCTGGCCCTTCGACCAGTGGCTCTCGCCGCCGACATACGCGCGCGCCGCCGACAGCGTGTCGGCACTGAAGGCGCTCAGCCCCGCCAGCAGCGCGACCACGACCAGCCACAGGCCGACCACCAGCCAGCGAAATCGCGATCCGTCATCCGACTGCGCCATCGGCTCCCTCTCTCCCGGCGCGCCACCCCCGTCGCGTGCCGTCACGCGGTGTACCACGGCGCCGCAACCCCTGTCGATGGGTGGTGCCGGCGGTGTCCGACACCTCGGCTTGACACTTCGCACGATCGTGCTAAATTGCGCCGCATGGAAACCCGGACCGAACGCAGCGGGCTCACGCTCGCCGCGATCCTCGACACCGCGCTCGGCATGGCCGCCGCCGACGGGCTCGACAGCCTGACCATCGGCGAGGTCGCCCGGCGCCTGGGCTTGTCGAAGAGCGGCGTGTTCTCGCGCGTCGGCTCGCGCGAGGCGCTGCAGATCGCGGTGATCGACGAGTACGACCGCCGTTTCCTGCAGGATGTCTTCGTGCCCGCGATGCGCGAGCCGCGCGGCCTGCCGCGGCTGAACGCGATCATGCGGCTGTGGCTGCAGCGTGCGCGCGATGTCGAGATCCGCACCGGCTGCCTCTATTGCGCCGGCGCCTTCGAGTTCGACGACCGCGAAGGCCCGCTGCGCGACCTGCTGCTCGACCACGTGATGCGCTGGCGCAGCGCGCTCAAGCGCACCGTGATCCAGGCCATCGACGCCGGCCACCTGCGCGCCGACACCGACGCCGACCAGCTCGTCTTCGAGATGGACGGCCTGTTCGTCGCGCTGATGCGCGAAGCCCGTTTCCTGCGCGAGCCGCGCGCCGCCGACCGCTGCTGGTCGGCCTACGAACGGCTCATCCGCTCCCTCCAGGCCTGAAGCCATGCCCGCCCCGTTCGCCGTTCCCTGTTCACACATTTCGCACGTGCGTGCGAAATCAAGGAGATTGCCATGCTGATGATCGTCGTGTCCGCCCTGGTCGTCGCTGCGCTGCTGCGCGGCGCGTTGTCGTTGTGGCGCGTGGTGGCTGCGGTGCCGCACAGCAATGCCGATTTCGGCTGCTTCTGATGAGCACGCCCAACCCCGCCACCGCCTTCTACGCCGCCAGCCGCAGCGCGCGCTGGATCGGCGCCGCGCTGCGCGGCACGCAGTCGATCGCGCCCGGGCTGGGCATGCGGCTCGCGCTGCGGCTGTTCTTCACGCCGCTGCCGTTGAAGCTGACGGCGCGGCGGCGCGCCGTGCCGGCCGGCTGGCAGCTGTCGCACTGGCCGTTCGAGCAGGGCACGGT
>NZ_JBFUCB010000554.1:0-4114 GCF_056405435.1 Rhizobacter sp. P1_G5
GCAAGGAGGTGATGGCCGTCGTCGAGCTGAAGGCGCGCTTCGACGAAGAGGCGAATATCAACTGGGCGGAGCGGCTGGAGGCCGTGGGCGCACAGGTGGTGTACGGCATCGTCGGCCTGAAGACGCATGCCAAGCTGCTGCTCGTGACGCGCCGCGAGGACGGCCGGCTGCGCCGCTACGGCCACCTGTCGACCGGCAACTACAACCCGAAGACCGCGCGGCTGTACACCGATGTCGGCTGCCTGACGGCCGACGCGGAGATGACGGCTGACATCGACGCGGTGTTCCAGCAGCTCGCGAGCCTGGGCAAGATGCGCCCGCTGCGCCAGCTGCTGCAGGCGCCGTTCACGCTGCACAAGCAGATGCTGGCGCACATCCACCAGGTGGCCGATGCGGCACGGCAGGGCAAGCCGGCGCGCATCGTCGTGAAGATCAATGCGCTGACCGACGTACCGCTGATCGAGGCGCTGGTGGCGGCCGGCCAGGCCGGTGCCGACATCGACCTGATCGTGCGCGGCGCCTGCATGCTGCCGCCGGGCATCGCGGGCCTGACCGACCGCATCCGCGTGCGCTCGGTGGTGGGCCGGCTGCTGGAGCATTCGCGCGTGCTGTATTTCCGCTGGGGCGCGGGCGAGGCGGACGAGGCCTTGTTCATGTCGAGTGCCGACTGGATGGGGCGCAACATGTTCCGCCGCATCGAGGTGGCCTGGCCGGTGCGCGATGCGGCGATGCGCCAGCGTGTCATCGACGAATGCCTGGTGCCCTATCTGCACGACGGCAAGGACGCCTGGAGCCTGCAGTCGGACGGCAGCTACCGGCGGATCGGCACCGACGGCCCGAGCGCGCAGCAGGCGCTGATGACACTGAGGGTGGCGAAGCAAACTGGAGTGGGGTAACAGCCATGGACCTGATCCTGTGGCGCCATGCAGAGGCGCATGTGCTGCGCGATGGCCAGGACGACCTGGAGCGCACGCTGACACCGAAGGGCGAGCGCCAGGCGCAGCGCATGGCCGAGTGGCTGAACCAGCGGCTGGCGCATTCGACGCGCATCCTGGTGAGTCCGGCGGTGCGCACGCAGCAGACTGCGAAGGCGCTCGACAAGTCGTTCAAGACGCTGGCGGCGCTGGCGCCCGATGCGGCGGCCGATGCCGTGCTGAAAGCCGCACGCTGGCCCGATGCGACCGAGCCGGTGCTGGTGATCKGTCACCAGCCGACGCTCGGCCAGGTGGCGGCGCTGCTGCTGAGCGGGCAAGCGCAGGAGTGGTCGATCAAGAAGGGCGCGGTGTGGTGGCTGCGCCGGCGCGACCGCGAGGGTGTCGTCGACACCGTGCTGCAGGCGGTGCAGGCGCCGGATTGCTTGTAGCGCAGCGGTCAGCGGGGGAGGCTGACGTCGGCGAGCCCATTCATCACGTGGTCGATCAGGCTGTCGAGGCGGGGGCACATCGCTGCCTGCGCGCCGTTGCTCACGTGCTTCAGCTGATCCTTCACCGCCAGCGTGGGTTGCCTCGCTGCCTGGGTCAGGCGGTGGCCCTCGAACTCGACCTCGAGCGAGGGGGGCGGGGCATGCGATGCGGCCGGTATGCTGCCAGTGACTGCACGGTTGATGACGGACATGTTCCGCTCCTTCGACTTCCGGTTGAAAGACTCTGCTGATCGGCCTCAAACCATCAGCTGCAGCGCCAGTTCCCGCTCGTCCATCGGCGGGAATTCGCTGACCTCGATCACTTCGGCGTTCTCGACATCCGGGCCGGACGCGATCATCTGGCCGAGCGTCGACAGGTTGTCGAGGAACAGCTTGAGCCAGTTCGCGAACTTCACGTCGTCGAGCTGTTCGACCGGTGCGCTCGCCAGCTGAAGCACGCTGCCGGTGGACTCATGCCAGTGCAGTGCCGACGTGAAGCCTTCGGCATCGGTGCGGTCGGCACTGGCCTGCCAGCGGTCTTCGTCGAAGACCTGCTCCGGACCGAAGGGCATCGTGCCGGCCTCGGCGAACAGGTGGATGCGGGATTCGACAGGCTCGTGCAGCAGGCTCACGACGTACTTGCCATCAGCCACCAACTGCAAGTGGCCTTCGCTGTCGAACTCGAAATGCACGCCACCGACGCGGCGGGAGAAGCCGTCCATCAAGTTCTTCAGGGTGTTGCTCATGGATCGAGAAGCCCGGAGGGGCCAAGAGATTCCGTGCGAACTGAGTGACCGCGGTTTGCGGCTGGTTCCATTGATTGAAAGGACATTCGTACCAGGGGGAAGCACCCCCGTGCGGTTGGCATTTGTTGACTTTTTGGGTGAACGACCTGTGCGGCAATGCCTTACGTCACGTGACAACCTGAGCCGATAGTCCACGGGTGCAGTGACGCATCACGCACACAACGACTGATGAGGTGCTCATGCCCTGGTTGGATGCCGAAAAAATTGCCGCCGCTGTTCTCGCTGCCACGCTGGGTGGCTTCGCTGCAGGACAGGCGTGGGCGCAGGTCGACGAGCCGATCCGGCCGATCCCGCTCGATGTGCGGCTCGATGCGCGCAAGGTCGCGCTCGGCGACCGGCTGTTCCACGACAAGCGCCTGTCCGGAGACGACACCATCGCCTGTGCCAGCTGCCATTCGCTCGATCGCGGCGGTGTCGATRGCCGCGTCAGCGCGGTCGGCATCGGCGGTGCGGTCGGTCCGATCAACGTGCCCACGGTGCTGAACAGCGGCTACAACTTCCGCCAGTTCTGGGACGGCCGCGCCGGCTCGCTGGAAGAGCAGGCGGCCGGCCCGGTGCACAACCCGAAGGAGATGGGCAGCAACTGGCCGCAGGTCATCGAGAAGCTCGGGCGCGACAAGGCGCTCGTTGCGGCCTTCGACGAGTCGTACCGCGACGGGCTGCAGCCGCGCAACATCCAGGACGCGATCGCGGTGTTCGAGCGATCGCTGACAACCCCGAACGCGCGCTTCGACAAGTACCTGCGCGGCGACAAGACGGCGCTGCGCAGCGACGAGCTGCAGGGGTACCAGCTGTTCAAGAGCTACGGCTGCGTCGCCTGCCACCAGGGCGTGAACGTCGGCGGCAACATGTTCCAGGTGTTCGGCGTGATGGGCGACTACTTCGCCGGCCGCGGGCAGCCGACCGCCGCCGACATGGGGCGCTACAACGTCACGCACAACGAGGCGGACCGCCACATGTTCAAGGTGCCCAGCCTGCGCAACGTGGCGCTGACGGCGCCGTACTTCCACGACGGCTCGGCCCGCACGCTCGACGACGCGGTGGACACGATGTTCCGCTACCAGCTCGGCCGGCCGGCCTCGCAGCAGGACAAGGCGTTGATCGTGAAGTTCCTGCACACGCTCACCGGCGAGCTACGCGGTCGCTCGCTCGAGCCCCGCCCCCAACCCTGAACGAGCGCCCTCCCATGATCACGATGAACAAGCGAACCTGGGTGAACCTGCTCGTCGGCGGCGTGCTGGCGGTGGTGCTGGCGCTGCTGGTGAACAAGACCTCGGACGTGAACCATGTCGAGTACGGCGAGATCGGCACCCTGCTGCGCCAGCTCAAGCAGATCGATGCCGAATGGAACGTCGACGTGCTGCGCTCGAAGACGGGGTTGAATGCGAGCTACGACCCGGTGGCGAGCCCGTTGCCGGTGATCGAGTCGCTCGACGACCTGCTGCGCAGCAAGACCGACCGGTTCTGGAGCGGTCGCGGCGACAGTGCCGAGCGCATCCTGCCGCTGCTCGACACCTACCGGCAACTGATGAGCTCGAAGGTGGAGCTGATCGACCGGTTCAAGTCGCAGCATTCGATCCTGCGCAACTCCACCCGCTACCTGCCGTCGGCGGCTTCCGAAGTGCTGCTCGCCGGGTCGGCGGCCGGCCGCGACGGGCTGGCGGCGGCGGTCGACCGCGTGCTGGTCGACACGCTCGTCTATGTCAACACGCCGGAGGTCGTCCATGTCGAGCGGGTCGACGCCAGCATCGCCCGCCTGCGCGAGCTTGCCAGGTCGCTGCCGGCCGAAGCGGCCCAGCGCGTTGCGGGCTTCTCGGCCCATGCGGAGACCGTGCTGCGCCAGCAGCAGGTGGGGGACAAGATCCTGAAGCAGCTCGCCGTGCTGCCGACCGCCCGTGCACTCGAC
>NZ_JBFUCB010000555.1:0-4114 GCF_056405435.1 Rhizobacter sp. P1_G5
CGCTGGAGGCATGCATCACGTCCAGCGTGTCGAACAGGCCGGTCGACGGGCGCGTGACGTTCAGCGGCGAGAAGGCAGTGCCGTCGCCGAGCACGCTGCTGCCGTAGCTGAGGTTCAGCCTCTCGCAGCGGAAGCTGCTGCTGCCGAAGAAGCCCAGCCCGGTCGGCAGGGTCCTTGTGCGCAAGATCTCGATCGCCGACGAGCCGCTGCTCGTCGCGCTGGAGGTGCCGACGGCCTGGCGCTGCGTCGCGGCGAAGCTGATCGCCATTCCCATCGCGACCAGCCCGATCAGCAACGCGACGACGATGCCGACCAGCAGTTCGATCAGCGAGGTGCCGCGTTGCCCGGCACGGCGCGGCGTGTCACTGGCGCACATCGGTGGTCACCGTGACGTTGTGGGTGTCGGCTATCGATTCGCCGCCGAGCGTGGTGGCCTTGGCGCCCCAGCTCACCACCACCTTGAAGCGGCCGGTCGAGCTGTCCAGCGTGACGACAGCGCCGGGCGCGTTGGACACGCTGTACGTGGGCAGCGAGGCCAGAGTCGCAATTCTCCATGCGGCTGCACTCGTGGATGCCGTGGTGCTGGAACATGTGCCCGTGGCCGGCACGGTATAGCAGGCGGCGTTGGCGCTGTCGGCCAGCACGGTGCCGAGCAGTTCCTCGGCCGCGCGCGAGGCGATCAGTCGCATCTGCACGTCGCTGCCCTGGGTGATGAGCCGGCCCTGCATGCGGGTCATGCCGAGCATGCCGAAGGCCAGCATGCTCAGTGCGACCAGCGCATCGATCAGGCCGATGCCGCGTTGACGAGAGATCAATTGCATGAGGTGTTGTCTCCACACAGGCGGATGCCACCGCCGGCATCCAGGCGCAGGCCGGGGCAGCGGATGTCGGCAGAGCAGGTCACGCTTGCCATCTGCAGGTTGATGGAGGCATCGGCAGCAGGGCGGCCGGAGCTGTCGAGGGCGACGGTCACGTCGGCGGTGGCCGACACTCCGTCGGGCTGCGCGCGCTGCCGGACCGTGGTGCCGCCGGCGTCCGTGACGCTGACCGACGTGCCGGAGACCACCAGCGACAGCGCCGCGTTGCGCTTGATGGCCTCGCTCTGCGCGTACAGCGCATCGGCGAGCAGCGTGTTGCCGGCCTCGCGCAGCTTGCTGTTGCGCAGGTAGTCGGCAAAGGCCGGCATGCCGGCGCCGATCAGGATCGCCGAGATCGTCAGCGCGACCAGCAACTCGATCAACGAGTAGCCGCGCTGCTGCGGGTTCAGCCTTCGCATGTCGACCCCCGGGTGGACCAGCAGTTGCCGGAGGGCGTGCCCTTCGGGTGGGCCTCGGTCCTGCGCGCTCCCGCGTAGTCGATCGAGTAGCTGTAGCCGGCGAGTCGGCCGCTGCCGGTGGCGGTGAGCTTGTACTGGGTGGTGCTGGTGAGCGCGCAGCTGAAGCTGAAGCTGTCGACGCCGCTCGGCGCGGCGAGTGCGCACGCGGTGGCATTGCTGTTGCCGTAGGAGGCGTTGTCCTGGTAGTACTGCTCCATGCGGATCGCGTAGGCCGACAAGGCATCGAGCCCGGCCGGCACGCGCGATCGCTTGAGGTAGTCGGTGTAGGCGGGGAGGGCGATCTTCGCGAGGATCGCGACGATGGCGACGGCGATCATCAGTTCGATGAGCGTGAAGCCGCGGTGGGAGGGCTGTGGCATCGGAGTTTTCGAAGCGGCCTCGAGAGGCGATGGGCGCAATGTAGACAAGACAAGCCGCTCCGATACATCCGCTCACACTAGTTGACAATCCCCTGCCTGCCGACTGCGCACGCCGTCACGAAGCGTCCTCCGGAAGGGGCATTGGCGGTGGATGGACAATGGCGTCTTTGCCGCCTTTCGTTACGCCGATGTCCGATCCCGCGCTGCCTGCATCCCCCTGGCGCCTGTCCGTCGCCCCGATGATGGATTGGACCGATCGCCACTGCCGCTACTTCCACCGCCTGCTGACGAAGCAGACGCGCCTGTACACCGAGATGGTCACGACCGGCGCGCTGATCCACGGCGACCGGCCGCGCCACCTCGACTTCAATGCCGAGGAGCACCCGGTGGCGCTGCAGCTCGGCGGCAGCGAGCCGGCCGACCTGGCCTTCTGCGCGAAGCTCGCCGAGCAATGGGGCTACGACGAGGTCAACCTGAACTGTGGTTGCCCGAGCGAGCGGGTGCAGCGCGGCGCGTTCGGCGCCTGCCTGATGAACGAGCCGGCGCTGGTAGCCGACAGCGTGAAGGCGATGCGCGATGCGGTGGCCATCCCGGTGACGGTGAAGCACCGCATCGGCATCGACCAGGACGAGCGCTACGAATTCGTGCGCGACTTCGTCGGCCAGATCGCCGAGGCCGGCTGCGAGGTCTTCATCGTGCATGCGCGCAATGCGTGGCTGAAGGGCCTCAGCCCGAAGGAGAACCGCGAGGTGCCGCCGCTGCGCTACGAGACGGTGCACCGGCTGAAGCGCGATTTCCCGCACCTGACGATCGTGCTGAACGGCGGCGTCACGACGCAGGAGGAGATCACCGAACAGCTGCAGCACCTCGACGGCGTGATGCTGGGCCGCGAGGCGTATCACAACCCGTGGCTGATGTCGCAGTGGGACGCGCTGTTCTTCGGTGTGCCGCACCACGAGCTCGACCGCGCGGCCATCGAGCAGCAGATGGTCGACTACATGGAGCGCGTCGGCCTGAAGGGCGAGCCGTGGTCGCGCGTCGTGCGCCACATGCTGGGCCTGCGCAACGGCCTGCCCGGCGCGCGCCGCTGGCGCCAGGTGTGGTCGGACCACAAGCTCAAGACCGAGCCGGCGCGCGAGGTCGCGCGCATCGCGCGCAGCGAATCAGTTCTGGCGTGAACGCGACGGCCAGGTCGCCAGCAGCACGCCGGCGATCGCGAGCCCGAACGCGGCGGCCTGCGTCACGCTGATCCGCTCGCCGAGGAACACCACGCCGACCACGGCCGCGCTGATCGGCAGCAGCACCGTGAAGATCCCCGCCGACGAGGCCGGCACGTGGCGCAGCCCGGTCATCCACAGCCACACGGTGACCATGCTGGCCGCCAGCGAATAGAACAGCAGCAGCGACCACGACGCCGCCGGCACCGCGCCGAACGAGAACGACCAGGCCTGCCACAGCCCGAACGGCGTCACCAGCGCCAGCCCCCACAGGTTGACCAGCGCGCTGATGCGCTTGGCCGAGACGTTGCCGGCGAGCTTCTTGCCCATCACCACGTACGAGGCCTCGCACAGCACCGCACCGAACAGCAGCAGGTTGCCGAGCAGCGAGCTGCCCTTGTCCTCACCGCCGTGCGCCACCACCGACACCAGCGCGATGCCGCCCACCGCGCAGGCAATGCCGGCAGCGACGCGCGGCAGGATGCGCTCCTTCAGGAACAGCCGCGACAGGATCGCCACCGCGGCCGGGATCGCCGCCATGATCACGCCGGCGGCCAGCGCCGAGCTCATGCCGACGCCGAACAGCATGCAGATCGAGAACAGGAAGTTGCCGAAGAACGATTCGAAGAACAGCAGGATGCGGTCGTGCCRGCTCAGCGGCGCTTCACCGGGGCGCCGCCGCACCCAGCCGGCCATCGCGACGGCCGCCATGCCGAAGCGCAGCCAGGCCAGCAGGAACACCGGGAACACCGCGAGCAGCAGCTTCGACAGTCCCACGTAGCTGCCCACCAGGGCCATCGAGCTGCCGAGGCAGAGGTAGGAGAGCCACGGCGCGTGCGCAGGGCCGGCGGCCGCAGAGGCCGAGGTCGGAGAGGTCATTCGAGGGGGCGGATCAAAAGGCGCTAGCGTACCGCGCGATCTCCCAGCCGCTGACGTGGCGCGCGTACTCGGTCCACTCGGCGCGCTTCAGGCGGATGAACTCGCCGGCCAGTGTCTCGCCGAGCGCGGCGCGGATCACCGCATCGGCCTCCAGCGCCGTGACGGCCTCGCCCAGGCCCTGCGGCAGCAGCCCGATGCCGCGTTCGCGGATCTGCGCGAGCGACAGCTGGAACAGGTCGTCGGTGCAGGCCGGGCCGGGGTCGAGGCCGCGCTCGATGCCGTCGAGGCCGGCCGCGATCAGCGCCGCGGTCGCCAGGTACGGA
>NZ_JBFUCB010000556.1:0-4112 GCF_056405435.1 Rhizobacter sp. P1_G5
CGGCTGCAGCATCGACCGCGGCGCCAGCGCCATCGTCTCGCGCTCGCAGCGCGTCGGCCTGACGGCCCGCGAACTCGCGCTCGCCCAGCTGCTGTTCGAGAACGCCGGCCAGTTGGTGACCCGGGCCCGCCTCGCGCAGGACGTCTGGGGCACCGATGCCGGCATCACCGGCCGCTCGATCGAGCAGCACATCTATCAGTTGCGCCGCAAGCTCAAGCGCTGCGCCGGCGAGGCGCTCGCGCTGCGCGGCGTCTACGGCAGCGGCTACCGCATCGATGCGGCCGCCGTGCCGCGCACCTCCTCCGGACCTTCCTCTGCGCCCACGGCCGCTCCCGGCCTGGCGGCGCAGGCCGGGCTCCACGCCTGAATCCTCCACGCCTGAACCCTCCACCGCCCACCACCACCATGCGCTCCACCACCCACTCCACCTTCGACGGCCTGCGTCCCGACCGCGTCCCGCTGCCCTGGGGCGACGTGCGAGGGGCCTCGCTGTCCGCGCTGTTGTCGCTGATCACCACCGTGTCGTATGGCGCGGTGGCGGCCGGATCGATCTCGTCGATGGGGCCGGGCGTGGTGTCGGCGATGGTGCTGTCGGGGCTGATCGCCGCCTCGCTCGGCGCCCTCGTCGCGAGCGCGTTCGGCTCGGTGCCGACGCAGATCTTCTCGCCGCGCGCCTCGGTCGCGGTCGTGATCGCGGCGGCCGCTGCGTCGTTCAGTGCCGGCGACGGCGTCAAGCTGCCGCAGGTGCTCGCACTGCTGTCGCTGTGCCTGTTCCTCGCGATGCTGCTGCAGCTGGCCTTCGCGGCGCTGAAGCTCGGCGGCCTGATCCGCTTGATCCCGACCTCGGTGACGGCAGGCCTCGTGATCGCGCTGGCGCTGCGGCTGATCTGGTCCGAGCTGCCCGACCTGGTGGCCGCGCCGGACCGCCTGCGCCCGTGGGCACCGCTGTGCACCGCCATCGGCACCTTCGGCGTGTTCGCATTGCTGCGGGCCCGCTACGGTACCGGCGGCGCGATGCTCGCGGGGCTGTCGGCCGGCCTGCTGGTCGCGCTGGTGGTCGATCTCGGCGCACCCGGTGCGCTGCCGCACCTGCCGTCCATCGACCTGGCCGGCGGCCCGCTGCTGCCGGTGTCGCGTCTCGTCGGGCAGTTCCTCGAAGGCTGGCCGCCCGGCCGCTGGATCGACGTGTTGGCCTTCGCCGCGGTGATCGCGCTCGTCAACTCGGTCGAGACGCTGACTTCGGCGATGCAGATCGAAGACCTCGGCACGCAGCGCTTCGACGCCAACCGCGCGCTGATGGCCGGCGCCCTCGGTTCGCTGGTCTCGCTGCTGGCCGGCGGGCTGCCGGTGGCCGGTGGCACCTCGACCTCGTCGGTGCACATGCAGGCCGGCGCCACCTCGCGCAGCGCCGCGTTCGCCTCGGCGATGCTGGTGGGCCTGGGCACGCTGGTGTTCGCTTCGGTCATCGTCAAGGTGCCGCTGGCGGTGGTGGCGGCGCTGATGCTGTGCGTGGCCGGCGAGATCGCCGTGCCGCCGGTGCGCGAGCTGCTGGCGCAATGGCAGGCCGACCGGCGCGGCATGCGCGGCGAACTGGCGGTGGTGCTGATCGTGTGCGTGCTGATGCTGTCGGCCGACATCCTGGTGGCGGTGGCGGCCGGCGTGGTCGCGGCCTCGGTGCTGGCCTTCGTGCAGATGCGCGACAGCCTGGTGCGCCGCGAATACAACGCGACCGATGCGATGGCCCCGACCATCGTCGGCGTGCCGATGGGCCAGACGAGTTCGCGCGACGTGCCGGTGATCGAGATCGGCCAGCCGCTGTTCTTCGCGACCGTCGAGGCCGCGGTGCATGCGGTGGAGCGCGTGAGCATCGGCTCGCGCCAGGTGGTGCTCGACCTGACGCGCAGCGGCGGCCTTGACCTGACCGCGGCGAAGGCGCTGTCGCGCTGCGCCGCGGTGATGCAGCGCGACGATCGCCAGCTGCTGGTGGTCGGCGGCGAGCGCATCGCCGAGATGGAATCGCCGCTGCGCCCGTGCCTGGTGTTCGGCCACATCGGCGATGCAGTGAACTACTGCACCGATGCGCAGGGCCTGCGCGACCTCGAGGTGGAGCGGGCGCGGCGCGAAGCGCAGACCGTGCCGCAGGCGGTCATCGAGCACGCGACACGGCTGCTGGCCGAGCACATCGGGCCGATCGCCGAGGTGCTGGTGCGCCGTGCGGCCTCGGTCGTCACCAATCGCGACCAGTTCTGCAACGCGCTGGCCGGGCAGCTCGACGAGAGCCGCGCACGCGAGGCCTTCCTGGCCGGCATGAAGCGCGTCAGCATCGTGCGGAGCGCATCATGAGCGGCGCCGCGATGCAAGCCGGCACGCGCGAGCGCGACGCCTTCGTCTCGATGCTGGCGCGGCTCGATGCGCAGCTCGAGCGCGACCTGGCCCTGGCAAAGGTGCCCCAGGTGAACGGGGCCGCCGAAGGCGAGCGCACGGATTTCGTGCCGACGCTGCAGATGCTGAAGCCCGAAGAGATCGCCGCGCTGGCGGCCCCGCCGCGCCGCGATGCGGCGGTGTCGCGCACCGCGGCGCTGCGGCCGRCACGCTCGATCGGCCGGCTGCTGCCGTGGCTGGTGGGCGGCGGGCTGGTGGCCGGTGCGGCCTCCTTCGCGATGTCGTTCAGCGGTTCGCGTCCGGTGCTGCCGAAGGGGCCGGAGGTCGCGACCATCGTGCCGGTGGCACCGGTGGTGTCGATCGCCGTCGCGGCATCGGCCCCGGCGGTGGTCCCGGCCCCGGCTCTGGCCGCGACCGTCGCGCTGCTGCAGCCGCCCGCGGCCGCCGCCGCTGCCACCGATTCCTGTCCCCCTGCGCGCCGGGCCCTGGGCCTGTGCGAGCTCCCGACGCCTTGAGCGCCGTTCACCGTCCACCGGAGAAATCCATGCGCCAACTTCTTCTCACTGCGGCCTTGTGCCTCGCTTCGCTGGGCGCCCATGCCGGCGACCGCATCGTCACCGGCTCCGACCGCGGCACCTACATCGAGATCGGCCGCGACCTGTCGCGCTTCATCGGCAAGCCCGCCGGCCTGCCGCTGGAGKTGCTGCCGTCCAAGGGCTCGGCCGAGAACGTGCGCCGGCTGCGCTCGGAGCCCGGCGTGCGGCTCGCGCTGGTGCAATCCGACGTGTACCGCGCCTACCTCGACCAGGCGAACGCCGGCGATGCCGAGGCGGCCCGGCTGATCAAGCCGCTGCGCGTGGTGATGCCGCTGTACGACGAGGAGATCTACTTCGTCGCACGCGCCGATTCGCCGCTGCGCTCGATCCACGAGCTGCGCGACAAGCGCATCAACGTCGGCCCGGTCGGCAGCGGCACGGCGCTGACCGCGACCACGCTGTACCGCGCGATGTTCGGCAGCCCGATGCTGGAGCAGAACACCAGCTTCCTGTCGAACGAGGAGGCGCTGGTGAAGCTCGCGACCGACAAGTCGATCGACGTGGTCGTGATCGTCGCCGGGCAGCCGGCCAAGCTGTTCGCCGACATGAAGTCGGAGGCGCGCCAGTACATCAAGCTGCTGACGCTCGACCGCGCGGCGCCCGAGACGCAGGCGCTGGACGGCACCTACGTGCCGGCGCAGATCCGCAGCACCAGCTACCCGAACTGGCTGACGCAGGACGTGACCTCGCTGTCGGTCAAGTCGATGCTGGTGACCTACGACTACCAGTCGCCGGAGGTGCGCAGCTCGCTGACGCGCTTCGCGAAATCGATGTGCAGCAACTTCGAAAAGCTGAAGAGCGACGGCCATGCGAAATGGCAGGAGGTGAGCCTCGCGCCGCCGCAGCTGCCGAAGGGCTGGACGTACTACGCGCCGACGCAGAAGGTGCTGTCGCACTGCGACAGCGAGGCCGAGCCGGACCATGGCGCGGTGGCGTCTGCCACCAAGGCACCGGCCGCATCGAGCTGCTCGCAGAGCCGCGAGGTACTGGGCCTGTGCCGCGTGGCGTCGCGCTGAACGGCCATGTCGATCCCGGGTGCCAAGGGACCGCTGCTGCCGGCGCGGTCGAACCCGGTTGGCCCCGGGATCACGCCGGGGCCGGGACCCGGTGCCCGGCCACCGATCGGGCCGCGCC
>NZ_JBFUCB010000557.1:0-4098 GCF_056405435.1 Rhizobacter sp. P1_G5
ATCAGGTACAGCGTCCAGGTCGCGCGCGACATGTCGTCCATCACCTGCGCGGCGCGGACCTCGCTGAGGAACTTGGCGTCGCCGGACTTCAGCTCGGCCTGCTTCTGCTTCTTGCCGAACATGGTCAGACCGCCGCCTCACGTTGAACGGGCTGAGCCGCCGGGTGCAGGTGCAGGTTGCTCGGGCCCGTGCCCTCCGGCGTCGCCGTCGCCGCCGGCTTCGCCCCCGACAGCGCCGCCAGCACCTGCGCCTTCGGCCCGTCGAGCACGATCCTGCCGCCGTCGACCACGATCACCCGCTGCGCCAGCTCCAGCACCGCCGGGCGGTGCGTCACCATGATCAGCGTGCGCTTGCCGGCCGCCTCGTTCAGCTGGCGCAGGAACATCACTTCCGACTGCGCATCCATCGAACTCGTCGGTTCGTCCATCAGCAGGATCTGCGGCTGCGTCGCGAGGCAGCGCGCCAGCGCGACCAGCTGCCGCTGCCCGCCCGACAACAGCCCGCCCATCTCGCCGACCGACAGCTCCCAGCCCTGCGGGTGCGAGGCGACCACGCGGTCGAGCCCGGTCACGCGGGCCACCTCGGCCAGCCGCGCCGGGTCGACCGTCGCGCGGCCGAGCATCACGTTCTCGCGCAGCGTGCCGTTGAACAGCCGCGGCTCCTGCGACACGAAACCGACCTTCGCGCGGAAGTCGGCCGGGTCGATCTGCCGCAGGTCGATGCCGTCAGCCTCGACCATGCCCTCGGTCGGCTGGTACAGCCCCGCGAGCAGCCGCAGGATCGTCGACTTGCCGCTGCCGATCCGACCGAGGATCACGACCCGCTCGCCCGGCTCGAATTTCAGGTTGATTCCCTTCAGCACCTTCGGTGGCGCATCGTCGCCGGTCGCCGGGTAGGCGAAGCTCAGGTCGTTCAGCGCCAGCTTGCCGGTGACGCGGTGGTTCGCGATGTAGCTCTTGCCGTGCTCGCGCTCCACCGGCAGCGCCATCATCTGGTCGAGCGCCACCATCGCCGCGCGGGCGCCCTGGTAGCGCGTCGCGAGGCTGACCACGCTGCCGAGCGGCGCGATCGCGCGCCCGGCGAACATCACCGCGCCGATCAGCGCCCCGCCGCTGACCGCGCCGTCCTTGATCAGGTACACGCCCCACACCAGCATCACCAGCGTGATGGCCTGCTGCGCGGCGGCCGAGATGTTGTTGGTGAGCCCCGACAGCGCCCGCGCGCGCAGCGCCGATTCGGCGGCCGCCGCGGTGGCGTCTTCATAGCGGCGCAGGAACTGGCCCTGCGCGCCGGCGGCCTTCAGGTCTTCGATCCCCTCCACGGCCTCGACCAGCATGCCCTGCAGGTCGGCCTGGTGGTGCATGTTGGCCGCCATCGAGCGGCGCAGCGAACTCTGGATCGCCCAGGCCAGGCTGAGGATCAGCGGGATCGCGAGCACGATCACCCAGCCGAGCGGCCCGCCGATGATGAAGACCATCGCGACGAACAGCGCGATGAACGGCAGGTCGCTGACGGCCGACAGCGTCGCGCCGGCGAAGAAATCGCGCACCAGCTCGACCTGCGCCAGGTGGTGCGCATACGAGCCCGCCGACGCCGGCCGGTGCTCCATGCGCACGCCCAGCGTCTGGCGGAACAGCATCGAGCCGATGATCAGGTCGGCCTTCTTGCCGGCCGCGTCGATCAGGTGGGTGCGCAGCTGGCGCGCGACCAGGTCGAACACCAGCGCGAGCGCCGCGCCGGTGGCCAGCGCCCACAGCGTGACGAAGGCCTGGTGCGGGATCACCTTGTCGTAGACCACCGAGGTGACGAGGCCGGTCACCATCATCAGCACGTTGCTGAGCAATGCGGCCAGCAGCGACGAGCGGTAGTACGGGATGAAGCGGCGCATCGTGCCCCACAGCCAGTGGCTGTTCGGGTCGCGCAGCGCCTCGTTGTGCTCGGCGTTCGGCGCCTGCACCTTCGGCGACGCGACGAACGCGATGCCGGTGTACTCGCCGGCCAGCTCGGCCTCGCTCGCCTTGCAGGTGTGCGACTCCGGCCCCGGCATCACCACCTCGTACGCCTCGGCGGACAGGCGCTTGACGACGATGCAGGCATCGCCGTTGCGCAGCAGCAGCACGGCCGGCAGCAGCAGCGAATGGATGTCGGCGATCTTGCGTTGCACCAGCCCGGCGTTGAAGCCGGCCTCGCGCATCGCGCGCACCGCCTGGTCGGGCCCGAGCGCGCCGGCCAGCGGCATGCCGGCCAGCAGCGACGCCGCCGAGCGCTCGCGGCCGTGGTGGCGCGTCAGCCAGACGATGGACTGCAGCAGCGCATCGTCCGGCGGCACCGCGGCAGCGCCGCCGGCTCCGGGTTCGATGAAGGGCTCTTGTCGGTCCATGGGTCAGGAGGGCACCGTCGTGACTCGTTCAGCCGCGGTGCTGCAGCGCGAGCCGCTCGAACTCGGTCTCGATGTCGCGCACCAGGCCCGGCACGTCGAACAGCTTCGATTGCCGGCCGTGCTCGGCCAGGTAGCGCTTGTACGACGCGATGCGCGCCGGGTTGTTGCCCAGCTGCACGCCCAGGCGCTCGTAGTCGTCGATCGAGCCGGTGATCAGGTCGGGCAGGCCGACGGCCGTCAGCAGGCTGCCGGCCATGCGCGCGATGTAGGTGCGCCCGGCGCAGGTGAGGATCGGCAGGCCCATCCACAGCGCGTCGCTCGCGGTGGTGCCGGCGTTGTACGGGAAGGTGTCGAGGAACAGGTCGGCCAGCGGGAAGCGCGCCAGGTAGTCGGCCGGCATCACGCGCGGCGCGAAGATCAGCCGCTCGCGTGCGATGCCGAACGCGTCGGCCTGGCGCAGCATGTTCTCCTGCGACCATTCGTTGTCGGCCAGCAGCCACAGCACGCTGCGCGRCACCTGCTGCAGCATGCGCATCCAGCTTGCGAACACCGGCTCGGTGAACTTGTGGTTGTTGTTGAACGAGCAGAACACGAAGGCGTCTTCCGGCAGCCCGTACTGCGCGCGCGTCGGCACCGCGCCGCTCTCGCGCTGGCGGTCGCTGACCTGGTAGCAGTGCGGCACGTACAGTGGCTTCTCGGTCATGTAGGGCAGCAGCTCGGGCGGCATCACGAAGCGGTCGGCCAGGATCCAGTCGACCCCCGGCAGGCCGGAGGTGGCCGGCAGGCCCAGGTAGCTGACCTGCACCGGTGCCGGGCGGTGGCCGAGGATGGCCGGCCGCGCGCCGTTGGTGATGCCCTGCAGGTCGACCAGAACGTCGATGCCGTGCTGCGCGATCAGCTGGGCGGCCGTCGCGTCGTCGACGCCGGCGAGCGGCACGAACACGTCCATCGCGCGGCGCAGCCGGGCGCGCAGCGGCGTGCCGTCCTCGCGCGACCAGCAGAAGCCGTGCACCTCGAAGCGGCTGCGGTCGTGCAGCTCCAGCAGCTCGGCGGTCAGCAGCCCGACCGCATGCATGCACAGGTCGCCCGACAGGTAACCGATCTTGATGCGGCCGGTGCGCGGCGGGCGGCCGGCATGCACCGGCACGGCCGGCGGCTTGGGCACGCGGGTGTGCACGAAGCGCTGCGCCGCCATCAGCTGAACCGCGGGGTCGTCGCTCAGGCCCAGCGTGGCCAGCGGCGAGGTGCCGACCATCATCTGGTTCGGCGTGACCTCGCCCACCGCCTGGTAGACCGGCCATTCGCACTGCTTCTGGCGGATGTGCACGTAGTGCTGCAGCACGTCGGACTGGTCGGCCTTCAGCTCGAGGCTCTTCACCAGGCAGGCCTCGGATTCGGCGAAGCGGCGCTGCATCTCCAGCAACCGCGCCAGGTTGTTCAGCGCATGCAGCCGGATCTCGCGCAGGCCCTGCGGGTTCGATTCGGTGACCTCGACGACGGTGCGCCACTCGGCGAGCGCCTCCTCAGGGCGGCCCAGGTGCTCCAGCTGGTGACCCAGGTTCAGGCGCGCCTGCGGGAAATCGGCATGGAAGGTGAGCGCCCGGCGGTAGGCCTGCTCGGCTTCGGCATGGCGGTTMATCAGCCCCAGCACGGTGCCCCAGTTGAAGCAGGCGACGTGGCGCCACGGCGATTCGGTGTGGGCGATCCAGTTCTCGTAC
>NZ_JBFUCB010000558.1:0-4080 GCF_056405435.1 Rhizobacter sp. P1_G5
GGCCAGGTCATCGACTACGACGCGCTGAGCCTGGACCCCGCGCCGGTGATGGACCGCGACGCGATCGCCGGCGCCCGCGAGCATGCCCTCTTCATGCAGCCCGGCGAGCAGTTCGTGCTCCTGTGGGATGCGCTGCTCGCGCTGGCGCAGCAGCGCACGCTGAGCGTCGTGGTCGTCGGTTCGGGCATCGCCGGCGTCGAGCTGTCGCTCGCGGTGCAGCGGCGCCTGGGCAAGCGGGCGCGCGTCGCGCTCGTCACCAACGGCGGCCCGCCGCTGCCCGATTTCCCGTCGTCCGCGCAGGTCCGCATGCACCGCATCCTGAAGCGCCGCAACGTCACGCTGTTCGAGGAGCGCTGCGTCGCCCTCGGCGGGCGGCAGGCGATGGTCGGCGACGGCATGCGCCTGGTCTGCGACGCGCCGTTGCTGGTGCTGCCGGGCCGCGCACCGTCGTGGGTGGACGGCAGCGGGCTGCTGCTCGATCCCGAGGGCGGTGCGGCCGTCGGCCCGACCTTGCAGAGCACCTCGCATCCCGAGGTGTTCCGCGGCGGCGACGACCCCGCGACGCTCGCCATCAACCTGCGCCGCTTCGTGGCCGGCGGGGCGCTGGTCACTGCGAAGCTGGCCCAGCCTGCGCTGCGCTGGGTCGATTGCGGCGATGGCGACGCGCTGGTCAGCTGGGGCGCCTGGTCGTTCGAGGGCCGCTTCGTGGCCTGGCTGCTGAGGCGGCGCGAGCGCGCTGCCGGCACGCGGCCCGGCAAGCCGCCGCTGCCGGCCTCGGTCGTGGCCCCGGTGGCCTCAGAAGTCGAGCGGCCGGAAAACGAGGGTCATCGGTGACGGCACGCGGCCGTTCTCGTCGCGCGGCAGCGTGGCGGTGCGGTCGATGGCGCGCAGCACCGTCTCGTCCCACTCCTTGACGCCGCTGCCCTTCGTGACGCGCCGGGCGATGATGGTGCCGTCCGGGCCGGTACGCACCTCGACCTCCACCTGCGGATTGCCGTCGATCGTCGAGATCAGCAGGATGTTGGGCTTGATCGCGCCGACGATCTTGCCGCGGTAGTTGGCCGACGGCGCCGCGTCGTGCGCGGCGGTGCCGGTGCTGGTGGCCGCGCCGGTGGCGCCGGCCTGGCCGAGGATGCGCTCCAGCTGCTTCTTGCGCTGGTCTTCAGTCTGCGCGGTCTGCCGCTCGAGCTCCTTCTTCTTGCGATCGGCTTCGGCCTTCGCATCGGCGACGCGCTTCGCTTCCAGAGCCTTCTTCTCTTCGGCTTCCTTGTCCTGCTGGGCCTTCAGCTCCTTCTGCTTGGCCTTCTCCTTCTCGATCGCGATCTGCGGATCGGGAGCAGGGCGGGGCGGCGGCGGAGGCGTCTCGGCCTTCGGCTCGGGGGCGGGTTTCGGCGCGGGCGGCGGCGGTGCAGGTGGCGGCTCGACGGCGCGCGGCGCGGCCACCTGCGGCACCGCGGCCCACAGCTCGGCCGAGGCCGCCACCGGCTCGCTCGATTGCCAGTTCACGCCGAAGGCCAGCGCGGTGATCAGCAGCACGTGCGCGCCGGCCGCGAACACGAAACCGGCCCCGGCGCTGTCGACGTTGTCGGGCCGCAGCGCGTCGTGCTCGCGGAAGTGCAGGAGGGAGCCGGTGCTCATCAGGTTCCGGCGTTCTTCACTGACAGCCCGACGCGCAGCACGCCTGCGCGCTGCAGCGTGTCCATCACGCGCACCACCGCCTCGTACTTGACCTGGCGATCGGCCGAGATCACGACCGGCGACTGCGCATTGCCGCCCTGCGCCTCCTTGACGGTGGCGGCGAGCGCCGTGAGCTTCAGCGGGGACGGCTCCTTGCCGTCGACGCGCAGCTTCAGGCTCTCGTCCTTGCCGACGACGAYCTCGATCACGTGCTCCGGCTGCTGCTTGCTCCTGCCGACGGTCGGCAGGTCGACGACGCCGGTGGTGATCAGCGGCGCGCTGACCATGAAGATGATCAGCAGCACCAGCATCACGTCGATGAACGGCACCATATTCATCTCGGAGATCGTGCGGCGGCGCGTGCCGCGGCCGGCGACGGCGGGCATCAGCGCACCCCTGCCGCGCCGGGCACGCCTGCCGGGACCGTGGGCAGCGGCTGCGTCGCGTTGCGTTGCAGGATGTTGGAGAACTCCTCGATGAAGGTCTCCAGCTGGATCGCGATGCGGTCGATGTCGCGTGCGAAGCGGTTGTAGGCGATCACCGCCGGGATCGCGGCGAACAGCCCGATCGCGGTGGCCACCAGCGCCTCGGCGATGCCGGGGGCGACGGTCGCGAGCGTCACCTGCTGCAGGTTCGACAGCCCGACGAAGGCGTGCATGATCCCCCACACCGTGYCGAACAGCCCGACGTACGGCGACACCGAACCGACCGAGGCGAGGAAGGACAGGTTCGATTCGACCGCGTCGAGCTCGCGCTGGAAGCTCGCGCGCATCGCGCGGCGCGAACCGTCGAGCAGCGCGCCGCCGTCGACCACGCGGCGCTCGCGCAGCTTCATGAACTCGCGCATGCCCGACGCGAAGATGCGCTCCAGCGGTGCACTGTGCGCCTTCTGCGAGGCGGCGCTGAACAGGTCGTTCAGGTTCTTGCCGGCCCAGAACTCGCGCTCGAAGTCATCGTTCATCGTGCGCACGCGGCGCAGGCCGAACAGCTTGCCGAAGATCACCGTCCAGCTGCCGAGCGACACGAGCAGCAGCCCGGCCATCACGAGCTGAACCACGAAGCTGGCATGCAGGACGAGGCTGATGATGGAAAAGTCTTGGTTCATGCGATGGCGTCGAGGATGTCGTTGGGAATGCGTCGCGGCTTGAAGGTTCCGGTGTCCACGCAGCCGATGCGGATCTCGCCCTCGGCCAGCGTCTGCCCGCCGCGGCAGGCCGCCTGTGCGAGCCGGATGCTCGCACGCCCCGATTCGACCACACGCACGCTGACCTCCAGCAGGTCGTCGAGCCGGGCCGGGCTCAGGTAGCGCACGCGGGTGTCGGCGACGACGAACATCGCGCCGCCTTCGGTGCGCATGCGCTCCTGGTGGAAGCCGAGCGAGCGCAGCCACTCGGTGCGCGCGCGCTCGAAGAACTTCAGGTAGTTGGCGTAGAACACCACGCCGCCGGCGTCGGTGTCTTCCCAGTAGATGCGCAGCGGATGGAGGAAGGCGGGAGCTTCGGTGGACGTCATGGGGCGCGAACAGCAGGCCGCGGGGCTGCACGGCGCGGGTCGCGCCATGCGGCGCCGATTATGGCTGCACGCGCTTGTAGACCGGCCCCCAGACGGGGTGACCTTGTTCCGACTTGTTCAGCGCGAAGGCCGGATCCGCGTGACGCGCGGCGCGGAACGCCGCCTCGCAGTCGCTGGTGCGGCTGCTGGTGCAGTAGATGAACGCGAGCTGCTTGTGGGCCGCGGCGCGGTCGCGCGGCGACACCAGCCCGGTCGACAGCGCCAGGTTCAGCTGCTTCTCGGCCTCGGGGTACTGGCCGTCTTCATAGGCGCGGATGCCGGCCTGCAGCGCCCGTTCGGCGGGCCGCGAGGTGACGTCGAGCAGGCCGACCGGCGGGGGCGGGGTCAGCGCGCAGCCGGTGGCAAGCAACGCCGAGGCCAACAGGACAACGGGAAACAGTCTCATGATCCGAATCGGTATTTGAGGTTGACCGGTTGGCCCGGCACGACATTGACCGTCGAACTGTAAGGCGGAAAGTCGTCGTTGCGAATCGTCACGACATGGYGGCCCTCGGACAGCGTCAGCTCGTTCAGCGGCGGCGCGGTGCCGACCGACCTGCCGTCGACCTCGACCTGGCCCCAGGGGCTGATGGCCAGCCGCACGACGCCGGTGGCGACGACGACCGGCGCCGCCGCGGCAGCGCGTTCACGGGCCTCGCGGGCACGGCGTTCCTTCAGGGTTTCCTTCGGCGGCACCGGTGCCTTGCGGGGGGCGTCGTTGCCCGAGGCGGCTGCCAGCACCGGCTCGGGTGCGGCGGCCACGGCCGCCGGCAGGACGGCCGCGGCGATGTTCACAGGCGCCGAGGCGCCGGCGGCGGCTGCGGGCGCGGAGCCGGCGGGATCGGCTGCGCT
>NZ_JBFUCB010000559.1:0-4076 GCF_056405435.1 Rhizobacter sp. P1_G5
AATGCTGGCCTACAGCGGCCGCGAGGCGCTGGAGGTGGTGCGCCAGCAGCGGCCCGCGCTGATCGTGCTCGACCTGATGATGCCGCAGCTGTCGGGCTTCGACGTGATCGAGGCGCTGCGCGGGCGCAGCGACACCGCCGACATCCCGATCATCGTGCTGACCGCCAAGCTGCTGACTGTGCAGGACCGGGCGCTGCTGAGCGGGCGGGTGCAGCAGGTGATGGAGAAATCGGAGTTCCAGCCGGCCAGCCTGCTGGCCGAGGTGAAGCGGGCGCTGACCAAGGGGCGGCAGCGACGGTCATGACGGCGAGCAACGGCACGTCACCCTCGATCCTGGTCGTCGACGACAACGCGGCCAACCTGAGGCTGTACCGTGCGACCCTGCAGGACGTGGGCGCCGAGATCCACACCGTCGATCACGGCGAACTCGCGCTCGAGCGCTTCGCGCAGCGCTCGTCGTGGGCGATGGTGCTGCTCGACGTGCACCTGGCCGGCATCAGCGGCTTCGATGTCGCGCGCCGGCTGCGCGAGCTGCCGGGCGGTGCCGACGTGCCGATCGTGTTCGTCTCGGCGATCTACACGCACGAGGCCGACACCTTCGCCGGCTACCGCATCGGGGCGGTCGACTACATCCTGTCGCCGGTGGTGCCGGAGATCCTGCGCGCCAAGGTCGCGGTGTTCGTGCGGCTGCACCGCATGCGCCGCGAGGCCGAGGCCCAGTCGATCGCGATGGAGCGCGCCTACCGCGAACTGCGCACCGCCCATGCCGAGATGGAGGCGTTCAGCTACTCGGTGTCGCACGACCTGCGCACGCCGCTCGGGCAGATCGCCGGCTTCGCGCAGCTGCTGCAGCAGGGGCACGGGCAGTCGCTGGATGCGAAGGGGCAGGGCTTCCTCGGCCACATCCAGGGCGCGGCCCAGCGCATGAACCGCCTGATCGACGACATGCTGGTGCTGGCGCGCATGACGCGCACCGAGATGCAGTCCGAGCCGGTCGACCTGTCGGCGATGGCCGGCGAGATCGTCGGC
The DNA here is from genome assembly GCF_056405435.1 of Rhizobacter sp. P1_G5. NCBI lineage: Bacteria > Pseudomonadati > Pseudomonadota > Betaproteobacteria > Burkholderiales > Sphaerotilaceae > Rhizobacter > Rhizobacter sp. P1_G5. Next base: position 1,030 of record NZ_JBFUCB010000559.1, read on the forward strand.
GAGCTGGCGCAGGCGCAGCCGGACCGCCACGTGGCGTGGCGGCACGACGACGGGCTGACGGCGCAGGGCGACCCCGGCCTGCTGCGGGTTGCGCTGTCGAACCTGCTCGGCAATGCGTGGAAGTACAGCGCCGCGGCACCGGTCCCGCAGATCGAGTTCCGTCGCGCCGGGGCGCAGGGCGACGACGCCTTCTGCGTGCGCGACAACGGCGCCGGCTTCGATGCCGCGGCCGCCGGCGAGCGGCTGTTCCGGCCGTTCCAGCGCTTCCACCCCGGCTCGCAGTTCCCCGGCAACGGCGTGGGCCTCGCGATTGCCCAGCGGGTGGTGACCAAGCACGGCGGGCGCATCTGGGTCGAATCGGCACCGGGCCGGGGCGCCAGTTTCTATTTCACGCTGCCGCCGCTGCCGGCGATTCCAGAACACGCCTGACACAGGCACAAGGCGAGGAAAAAAAACCATGGCACGCATCCTGGTCGTCGAGGACAACGCACAGAACCGCAAGCTCGCGCAACTCGTGCTGCAGAAGGGCGGGCACGACGTGCTGTGTGCCGAAGGCGGCGAAGAGGGCGTGAAACTGGCCCGCGAGCACCTGCCCGAGCTGGTGCTGATGGACATCCAGATGCCGGGCATGGACGGGCTGGAGGCGACGCGGCTGCTGCGTGCCGATGCGGCGACGGCCGGGCTGAAGATCATCGCGCTGACGGCGCTCGCGATGAAGGGCGACGAGGAGCGCATCCTGAACTCCGGGTTCGATGCCTACCTCGCCAAGCCGTTCGACTACGCCGAGCTGGTCGGGCTGGTGAAGCGCCACCTCGCCTGACGCCTGGCGCCCGGGAGGCACAATCCCCGGATGAGCAACAAGATCCTGTTCGGCTTCCACGCCGTCACGGTGCGGCTGAAGACCGCGCCGAAGTCCATCCTCGAGATCCACGTCGACACGAGCCGTCGCGACCAGCGCATGCGCCAGTTCGTCGAGCGGGTGAAGGAGGCCGGCGCCAAACTGGTCGACAGCGACGACGACCGCCTGCAGAAGCTGTGCGGTTCGCACCGCCACCAGGGCGTGGTTGCCCGCGTCGAGGCGATGGCGATGAGCCATTCGCTGGACGACACGCTCGACGCCGTCGAGGAAGTCCCGCTGCTGCTGGTGCTCGACGGCATCACCGATCCGCACAACCTGGGTGCCTGCCTGCGCGTGGCCGACGGCGCCGGCGCGCATGCGGTGATCGCCCCGAAGGACCATGCGGTCGGCATCAACGCCACCGTCTCCAAGGTGGCCAGCGGCGCGGCCGACACGGTGCCGTACTTCATGGTCACCAACCTGGCACGGACCTTGAATGAGCTGAAGGAGCGCGACATCCTGGTCGTCGGCACGTCGGACGACGCACAGCAGTCGTTGTACGACATCGACCTGACCCGGCCGCTCGCGCTGGTGCTCGGCGCCGAAGGCAGCGGCATGCGGCAGTTGACCGGCAAGACCTGCGACGTGCTGGTGCGGCTGCCGATGCGCGGTGCGGTCGAGAGCCTGAACGTCTCGGTGGCCAGCGGCATCTGCCTGTACGAGGCACTGCGCCAGCGGCTGAAGCAGGAGGACTGAACCATGCCGACGATTGCCGTCAACCACCCGCTGGTGCGCCACAAGATCGGCCTGCTGCGCGAGGCCGAGATCTCGACCAAGAAATTCCGCGAGCTGACGAACGAGCTGGCCCGGCTGCTCGCGTACGAGGCCACGGCCGACTGGCCTTTGACCAAGACGACGATCGAATGCTGGAGCGGCCCGGTCGAGATCGACCAGATCAGCGGCCGCAAGGTGACGGTGGTGCCGATCCTGCGCGCCGGCCTCGGCATGCTCGATGGCGTGCTCGACATGATCCCGAACGCGAAGGTCAGCGTGGTCGGCCTGTCGCGCAACCACGAGACGCTGCAGCCGGAGCACTACTTCGAGAACCTCGTCGGCCACCTCGACGAGCGCACTGCGCTGATCATCGACCCGATGCTGGCCACCGCCGGCTCGATGATCGCGACCATCGACCTGCTGAAGCGCCGCGGCTGCACCGACATCCGTGCGCTGGTGCTGGTGGCCGCGCCGGAAGGCGTCGCTGCACTGCAGCAAGCCCACCCCGACGTGCGCTGCTGGACGGCCGCCATCGACAGCCACCTCAACGAGCTGGGCTACATCATCCCGGGCCTCGGCGACGCCGGCGACAAGATCTTCGGAACCAAGTGAATTCGCGGCCTGCAGCGTGCTGCAGCGCCGCATGAATGTTCGTTGGATATCCCTATTGGTCGGGGGCCGTTCACCAAAGCGTCACCGCTTCAGGCCACACTCTGCGTTCGTGCTGAGCACAGTGTGACGGTAGCGACACCGTCGTTAACGGTGGAGCGACGTTGACTGACATTCGGACCCTTGAAGTACCGCTGTTCGAACCCTATCGTCTGTCGGTGACCCGAGGGAGACCCCCGATGAAGAGCCCGTTTCGTTTCTGGATGACCGGTGGCATTGCGATGATCGTCGCAGCCCTGGGTGGTACCCGCGCATTCGGTGCGGAAGAGCGCCTGACGCGTGCGAGCGTCAGCCGTTTCGGCGTGACCGAGACGGTGCAGCGCATCGAGGCCTGTGCCGAGCGGCACGGCATGCCGGTGCTGGTGCGGCTGCAGCAGAGCGTCGGTGAGGACAACGAGCGCCAGCGCCTGGTGATCGTGTTCGAATCGACGCAGGGCGGCACGCCGGTGCTGATGACGAGTTCCGATGCCTCGCCCGACCTGCTGCTGCGTGTCGTGGTGCAGCGTGGTGCGAACGGCAGCACCGAGGTGATGTGGCGCGGCGCGGCGCTCGACGAACTGCCCGAAGGGCTGTCGCCGGAACTGCTGCACGACCTGGCCGACCTGCCGGCGCTGGTGGCTGAAGCGCTGTCCTGATTGGCGCAAGTGGCGCAGTGGTGCGGAAGGCGGGTGCGGGGAGTCTGTGGCTCGCCGGCCGGTGCGGTCATCGCCCCTGGGGGCGATGACTGCCCTCCACTGACTGATTTCATGGCCCGTCGCCCAAACTC
>NZ_JBFUCB010000560.1:0-4063 GCF_056405435.1 Rhizobacter sp. P1_G5
CGATCGCGAGGTACAGCGCCTGCGGGTTCTCGACGGCCGACAGGCGCGGCACGAAGCCCTGCGCGACGGCGCGCCAGTCGGGCCCGACCAGCGCGAGCTCGACCGCGTAGCAGGCGCCGATCGTGACGATCAGCCCGAGCACGATCGCCTCGACCTGCCGGAATCCCTTTCCCTTGAGCCCGAGCACGACCAGCGTGTCGAACGCGGTGATCACGATGCCGGTGACCAGCGACACGCCGAACAGCAGGTGCAGCGCGAGCGCACTGCCCAGCACCTCGGCCACGTCGCACGCGATGATCGCGAGCTCGGCCAGGATCCACAGCACGCGGCTGGTCGCCTTCGGGTAGTGGTCGCGGCAGGCGCGTGCGAGGTCCTTGCGGGCGACCAGGCCGAGGCGCAGCGAGAGCGTCTGCAGCAGCATCGCCGCGAGGCTCGACAGCAGCACCACGCACAGCAGCGCGTAGCCGTAGCGCGAGCCGGCCTCGATGTCGGTCGCCCAGTTGCCGGGGTCCATGTAGCCGACCGAGACCAGCAGGCCCGGGCCGGCGACGCGCAGCAGCTTGCGCCACAGCGGCGCCTGCGCGGGGATCGCGATGCTGCCGCGCACCTCGGACGGGCAGAACGGGGCGGTGGCGGTGCGCGGCAATGAAAACATGGGATCGCATTCTGCCGGCTGCTGACAACACGTTGTCAGCAGCCGCCGCGCAGCATCGCGGCTCCGTTCCAAGCCACGCAACCCGTCCACCCGGAGACCGCCATGACCGACCCCATCCGCAGCGCCCTCAACTGGTTCGAGATCCCTGTCACCGACCTCGACCGCGCCCAGGCCTTCTACGAGAAGCTGTTCGCCACCACGCTGCGCCGCGAGCCGATGGGCGACGTGACGCTCGCGGTGTTCGGCTACGACCAGCCGGGCGTCGGCGGCTGCCTGATCGCCGGCGACCGGGTCGCGCCGCCGTCGCAGATGGGCACCATCGTCTACCTGAACGCGCAGCCCTCGCTCGATGCGGTGCTCGAGCGGGTGCAGGCCGCCGGCGGCGCGATCACCACGCCCAAGGTGACGCTGCCGGGCGAGATGGGCTGCTTCGCCCACATCGCCGACAGCGAAGGCAACCGCATCGGCCTGCACGCGCTGGCGTAGCATCCGCCCACCATGCGCCGTGCCGACCGCCTGTTCCAACTCGTGCAGCTCGTCCGCGGGCGGCGCCTGACCACGGCCGAGTTCATCGCCGAGCGGCTCGAGGTGTCGGCGCGCACGGTGTACCGCGACGTCGCCGACCTGCAGTTGCAGGGCGTGCCGATCGAGGGTGAGGCCGGCGTCGGCTACCGCATGCGCGCCGGCTTCGACCTGCCGCCGCTGATGTTCACCGGCGAGGAGGCGCAGGCGCTGGTGGCGGCGGTGCGCATTGCGCAGCCGCGCATCGATGCGGCACTCGCGGCGCGTGCCGACGCGGCCTTGTCGAAGATCCTGTCGGTGCTGCCCAGCGCGGCGCGCGCGGCGGCCGAGAGCCTGGCGCTGTACGCGCCCACCTTCGAGTTCGATCCGCGGGCGCGCTCGCACCTGGAGCTGCTGCGGCTGGCCGCCGAATCGCGGCGCCGCGTCGAGCTGCAGTACGTCGACCTGAAGGAGGTCAGCACCGAGCGCACCGTGCGCCCGCTCGGCTGCTTCTACTGGGGCGCGGTGTGGACGCTGGCGGCGTGGTGCGAGACGCGCGAGAGCTTTCGCAGCTTCCGCGTCGACCGCATCCGCGAGCTGATCGTCACCGACACCGCGTTCCGCGACGAGCCCGGCAAGACGCTGGCCGACCTGTTCCGGCACAACGAGGCGGCGGCCGAGGCGCACCGCAACGCGAACGCGGCCTGAGCGACGGGCAGGGCGCCGGAGGGCGGCCCTCTAAGATGGCGGACCCCCACACCCTGCCCTGCCCTCCCATGATCCAGCTGTATTACTTCCCCGGCAACGCCAGCATGGCGCCGCACATGCTGCTCGAAGAACTCGGCATTCCGTTCGAGCTGGTGCGCGTCGAGAGAGAGAAGGGCGCGCTGCGCTCGCCCGAGTACCTGAAGATGAACCCGAACGGGCTGATCCCGGTGATGGTCGACGGCGACCTGGTGCTGTACGAGTGCGCGGCGATCTGCCTGCACCTGGTCGACACGCACCCGCAGGCCGGCCTGGCACCGGCCGTCGGCACGCCGCAGCGGGCGCACTTCTACAAGTGGCTGATGTGGCTGACCAACTCGCTGCAGCCGGCGCTGATCTCGTACTTCTACCCGGACCGCTACGTGCGCGATGCCGAGGTGGTGCCACAGGTGAAGGACTGTGCCGAGGAACGCGTCGGCGCGCTGATCGACCTCCTCGAGGCCGAGCTGGCATCGCACGGCAAGCCGTGGCTGCTGGGCGAGGCGTACAGCGCGCTCGACCCATACGCGCTGATGCTGTGCCGCTGGACGCGCAACTTCCACCGGCCGGCGCGCACGCTGCCGGCACTCGGCGCCTACGTGCAGCGCGTGCTGGCGCGGCCGGCGGTGCAGCGGATGTATGCGAGCGAGGGGCTGCAGCCGCCGCTGGTCTGAAGGCGGGGCGCCGCTTGGTGTGGCGCTTCTCCTTCATGTTGATGAGGATGGATGTCCCTGAGCCATTGACCGGGGCTGATCGCACGCGATAAGGTGCGTCCCCACGGCAACTGCATCGATGGATGCGCGCCAAGCCCGACCCGCTCACAAAAGCGGGCAGTGCACCCGGCCCCGCGGGCCGGCCCGTCGATCCCGTTGATTCCCTCAGGGAGAAGCCCTTGCATCCATCGCACCACGCGACCGTGGTGAGGTGCGGCGTTGCCGTGCCTYGGACGGTCTTGAACGTCATCTTCACGCTCTGGCTGCTGGCCTGYGCGACATCTGCCRTYGCGCAGTCGCCGGTCCAGCCKMCGGCCGACCCGTTCAACTACGCACGCACGACGAGCTTCACCTACCGYCCKGACGGWTTGGTGGAGACCGAGACGGTCGAGCCCGGCAACCCGCAGCTGTGCGTGGTGACGCGGTWCCGCTACGACGCGCGGGGCAACCGCACCGGCWCGCAGGTGTCCAACTGCAGCGGCGCCACCGGCGACGCCGTGTTCRCCMCGCGCAGCAGCAGCGTCAGCTACGRCGCGCAGACGGTGACGATCGGCGGCACGAGCGTGCAGATCCAGCCGGACACCCAGGTGAGYGGCCGCAGGAACGCGTTGCAGCAGGAGGAGACGCAGACGGTGGATCCGCGCTTCGGCACCGTGCTGAGCAGGACGGACGCGAACGGGYTGACCACGCGCTGGGAATACGACGACCTGGGTCGCRCGACGCGCGAGATTCGCCCCGATGGCACGCGCGTGATCACGGCCCACTGCCTTATCTCCGGGCGGATGAACCCGGCCGGTGACACCTCGAGCAACAGCCCCACCTGCCSGAACCCAAGCGCGGCCGAGATCCCGGCCGATGCGCTGGAGTTCACGCACGTGGAGTCGAGAGACGCCAGCGGCAGTGAGGGCATCAAGAATGGCCCGTTCACCCGCAAGTACCTGGACCGCGCAGGTCGGCTGCTGCGCCATGTGACCGAAGCCTTCGACGGACCGACGCAACCCGGCGGCACGAGCCGGCTGATCGTCACCGACACCGAGTACGGCGATCTGGGCCAGGTGCTGGTGCAGACGCAGCCGTACTTCCTGGACAGCGGTTCGTCGACGAGCGCAGGCAGTGCCGACAGGGGCCTCACGCGCACCGAGTACGACGCGATGGGCCGCCCGGTCCGGGTCTACACCGCCGACCCCCAGGGCAGCCAGCCGGGCGTGAGCTTCGGCCACCACGGCACGCGACGGGCGCGGGTGTCCAGCCTGGCCTACGGCGCGCTGGTGACCACCACGACCGACGACCAGGGCCATACGCGGCGCGAGGAGCGCAACGTCGAAGGCCGGCCTATCCGCATCACTGATGCGCAAGGTGCGCAACTCGTCCACCAGCGTGACGCGTTCGGCAACTTGGTGGCAACGAAGGACGCGCTGCAGAACACGGTGCAGATCAGCTACGACGTGCG
>NZ_JBFUCB010000561.1:0-4055 GCF_056405435.1 Rhizobacter sp. P1_G5
TCGCATCCGTACCGAAGTGCTCGGAAGCGCCCGAGCAGGCTACGGAGAGAAGATTGTCGTGACACTGTCACGACAATTGAGCGAGGAGCACGGCTCCAGCTTCAAAGAAAAAAGAACTTGGCTCGGATGATCCAGTTCGCCGACCTGTTTCCGGACGAACAGATTGTCGTGTCACTGATACGAGAATTGAGCTGGTCTCACTTCCTCGTACTCCTGCCATTGAAGGAACCCCTTCAACGCGAGTTCTACGCGGAGATGTGCCGCTCGCAACGATGGGGCGTTCGCACGCTGCGCGAGAAGGTCGGCGGCCTGCTCTACGAGCGCACGGCGCTGTCACGCAAACCGGCCGAGCTGGCACGAATCGAACTCGCTGCCCTCCGCAACGAAGATCTCGTCTCGACCGATCTGGTCTTGCGAGATCCCTATCTGCTCGACTTCCTCGGGCTCAAGGACGCCTACCAGGAGAAGGATCTCGAAGCAGCCATCCTGCGAGAGATAGAGAGCTTCATCATGGAGCTGGGCAGCGGATTCGCCTTCCTGGCCCGGCAGAAGCGCATCACGGTCGATGGTGAAGACTTTCACATGGACCTGCTGTTCTACCAACGCGAACTCCGTCGACTCGTCGTCGTGGAGCTGAAGCTCGAACGCTTCCGCCCCGAACACAAGGGGCAGATGGAGTTCTACCTGCGCTGGCTCGACAAGCACGAACGAAGGACCGGTGAAGAGTCACCGATCGGCATCATCTTGTGCAGCGGCAAGGACCAGGGGCGCATCGAACTGCTGGAACTCGACAAGACCGGAATCCAAGTCGCCGAGTACCTCACGACACTGCCACCCAAGGACGTACTTCAACGCAAACTGCAGGAAGCTGCCCAGTTGTCGCGAGCGCGACTCGAATCCCGGAAGGGCCGCTCTTAGGCGGTAGCAGGTATCACCTTGTCGGCGCAGAGCGCGGGGATTTTGAGACCCCGCGCTCCGCGCCATCGCGTGCGATCAGCAGCCCAGGTTGCCGCCCGGATCGACACCGATGATGCCGGTGAACGTGCGGTAGTAGTTGATCCGCGTCTGCACCGCATCCGGCCGGCGGCCACCGCATTCCAGCGAGCCGTTGATGGCGTTGATCGTGACGCCGAAGCCCCACGAGTTGACCATCGCGTTGTGCGGCGTGACGCCGGCCGCGCCGGTGCCCGTCATCCAGTACCACACGGCAGTCTTCCACGCGATCGTCGAGTCGGTCGCCACCAGGTCCGGGTTGCTCCACAGGTCCACGCCGATGGCCTGGCCGGCCGCGCGGTAGTTGTAGTTCCAGCTCAGCTGGATCGGACCGCGGCCGTAGTACTGCTGGCCGGGGGCGCAACCGCTGTTCCAGTCGCAGTACAGCGGCCAGTTCGCCTGGTTGTACTCGCGCGTCGCGCGCAGGTTGTCCGACTCGTGCGCCACGTTGGCGAGGAAGGCCGCGGCCTCCTGGCGCTTGATGGTGTCGCTGCCGGTCTTCGCGAAGGCCGGCCAGCCGGTCATCGCGTTGACCAGGCCGGCGTAGGTGTACAGCGCGTTGCGGTTCGGGAACATCTGGTTGAACTGCGCCTCGCTGACGATGAACGAGCCGCCGGTGTTGCCACCACCGCCGCCACCGCCGCCGCCCGTGCCGCCGCAGGTGGTCGGCTGCCAGTACCAGGTGCTGATCGTCGGGTCGGTGCCGTCGCTGCCGTTGCCGCCCACGTTGACCAGCTTGTAGTAGCTGCCGTTGCCCGGGTAGCGCACGACGTCGCCCTGGCGGTAGTACACGCCGGCCTGCCAGTCGACCGCGGTGCAGCCGCCGGTGTTGCCACCGCCGCCACCGCCGCCTCCTCCGCCACCGCCCGTGCTGCCGCAGGCGGTCGGCTGCCAGTACCAGGTGCTGATCGTCGGGTCGGTCCCGTCGCTGCCGTTGCCGCCGACGTTCACCAGCTTGTAGCAGCTGCCGTTGTTGGGGTACTTGACCACGTCGCCGAGGCGATAGAACACGCCGGCCTGCCAGGTCACCGTCGTGGCGCCGCCACCGCCGGTGCTGCCACCGCTGTCGCAGGTGGTCTGCTGCCAGTACCAGGTGCTGATCGTCGGGTCGGTGGCATCGCTGCCGTTGCCGCCGACGTTGACCAGCTTGTAGTAGTTGCCGTTGTTCGGGTAGCGGACCACGTCGCCGAGGCGGTAGTACACGCCGTACTGCCAGGTCTGCGAGCTGCAGGCCGCAGCCGTGACGGCGGCGGCGCTCATGACCGTGGTGGCGGGTGCCGGCGCGGCACACAGGCCGGCCAGCGGAATCAACAGGCTTGCGATGCAAGCCACCCAACGTCTTGTCTTGTGGAACATGGTTGTCTTTCCGGTGTTTGTTGAGGAGATCGCACTGCTCCTTGCGCCCACGGACTGCCAATCGTGAAAGCGCTCGCATTTGACCGGTCGGGCGACCGGATGCGGGTAACAGCGTGCAAGAAACGGCTTGCAACGTGAGCGCAGGGCGCGCTCCAGCGCGCCGCAGGCGCGGCGCGACACCGGTCGGAATCTCTACACCGGCCGCTTGGCCAGCAGCGCCCACACCCCGGCGGCCGACAGCAGCGAGCCACCCGCCAGGTTGAAGCCGCGCTGCGCACGTGGCGACGCGAGCGCGGCGCGGGCCGAGGTGGCGAACACCGCATAGAGCGTCGAGTTGATCGTGGCCATCGTGACGAAGGTGACGGCCAGGATCCACAGCTGCTGCGTGGCGTTCACGCCCGGGCGCAGGAACTGCGGCAGGAAGGCGATGAAGAACACGATGCCCTTCGGGTTGAGGGCGGTCACGAGATAGGTGTTGATGAACAGCTTCCAGCGCGAGCCGGTGGCCGGCGCGACCGTGGCCTGTGCAGGCGAAACGCCGGCGCGCAGCAGCTTGATGCCGAGGTACAGCAGGTACAGCCCTCCCGCGAACTTGACCACCGTGAACCAGAAGGCCGAGGCCGCCAGCAGCGTTCCGAGGCCCAGCAGCGACACGACCAGCGCGGTGGAGTCACCCAGCGCGACCGCGGCGATCAGCGGCACGTTGGCGCGCCGCCCCTGCGCCATCGAGTAACTGATGACGGTCAGGATGGTCGGGCCGGGGATGATCAGCAGCACCGCGGAGGCGGCGACGAAGGCAAGCCAGTTTTCGATGGGCATCGGGGGATCTCCTGAAGGTGGGACGACTGTAGCGGGATGCCCGAGTTCAGGGATTGTGGTGTTGATCCCGCTGCACGACGTGCGTGAAGGCGATGCGGTCCGCCGCCAGCGTCTGCGCCAGGAATGAAGGCCGCACATCCACGTTCCCCAGCGCCGAGCGCGCAAACCAGTCGAAGACGAGTTCACGCGCGCCTTCGACGCCCCGGTACGGGCCGGGCTCCGTGAGCACGCGGCTGCCGGCTTGCGCCTCGACCTTGAAGTACATGCCGACTTCATGGTGCTTCAACCCGCCGTAGACGAAGAAGTTCTCGACCAGCAGCACGAGCGGCCCCGGTTGAACGACGAGGCCGAGTTCCTCGTGCAACTCGCGCACCACCGCCGTGCTCGCCTCTTCGCCGGACTCCACCCGTCCGCCGGGCAAGGCCCAGAAGTCGTCGCCCTCGGCCCGGTGCAGCAGCACGTCGTCGCCACGGACGACGATCGCCACGGCCCTCAGGTGGAAGCGATGCGAACCGGCATCGAAGGAAATCATGCTCATCGTGGGACCCGGGTAGCGCAGAAGGCGGCCACTGTAGCGGCTCACAATCCCGCGATGCGAACCCCCAGCCGCACGCTCGTCCTCCTGGCCACGCTGATCGTCGCCGGCTGCGCCACGCACGGCCCGGTCGCGCCGACGACCGTGCCGCCGGAACGCATCGCGCGGACCGTGCAGATCGCCGAGGCCGAGTGGCGGCTGTGGGGCTCGCAGCGCATCGGCACGACAAGCGACGGCGCGCAATGCGCCGTACTGGCTTCCGGCGACTGCGCCGAGGTCGACGACGGCTGCGGCCGCGAGATGAGCGCCGCGCTGTGCCCGGTCGTCAACGGCTACTGGGCCGCACTCGGGC
>NZ_JBFUCB010000562.1:0-4044 GCF_056405435.1 Rhizobacter sp. P1_G5
GCCTCGCCACGCTCGAGCCTCGCCACGCTCGACAGCGCCGGTGCGCAGCGCCCCATGAACGACCTGCTGCTGGACGCCATCAAGCTGACCGGTGAATTCAAGGAAGGCACGGACCGCAACGTTGCCGCGTCGCAGCTTTTCGGCAAGGGCATTGACGCCAGCTCGGCATTGCTCAAGCTCAACAGCGACACGGTGCGTGAGAACGCCGAGCTGATGGCCGAGCTCGGCATGCTGGTCGGCCAGGAACAGGTCGACGCGTACAACGCCTTCGACAGCGCGGGCGACAAGGCGTCGCTCGTCATGAAGGGCTTCGCCAACACGATCGGCAACGTGCTGATGCCGGTGGTCACGAAGCTGGCCGAGTGGTTCGTCGCGATCGGACCGACCGCCATCACGGTGACCCGCGGCGCGATCGGCGGGCTGACCGCCGTCTTCTGGGGCCTCAAGAACGCCGTCGTCATCGTGTGGGAAGTGCTGAACGGCTTGGTGGTCACCGTCGCCGAGCCGCTGCGTGCGCTGGGCTCCGGGCTGTACAAGCTGATGACCGGAGACCTGAAGGGCGCGCAAGACGAACTGATGGGCTGGCCGGCGCGCATCGGCGAGGCCTGGGGCAAGGCCTGGGACAACATCGTCGCGTCCAGCACCGAATCGCGGGACCGGCTGTCGGCGATCTTCAGCCCTGATCAGACCGAGGCGGCGCCGTCCGGGGGCGGCACGCGCACGGCCACGTTGAAGGGCAAGGGCGACAAGGAGAAGGATGGCGCAGGCTCGTACATGAGCTACTACGAGGCGATGCTCGCCGAGGAGAAGCGCGCGCAATCGGTGCTGACCCAGGGTCGCGAGTACAGCAAGGAGGAAGAACTCGCGTACTGGCGCTGGCTCACCGACAACCTGACGATGACGACGGCCGACCAGGTCGCGATCCAGCGCAAGGCGGCGCAGCTGGAAGTGGGCATTGCGCAGGAGTCGCGCAAGCAGCGCGATGCGATCGAGCAGGACAGCCTGCGCACGGTCGAGCAACTCGCCCTCGGCAAGATCGAGCTGGAGCGCACCGCGGCGAAGGCGGCGCTCGACGCCGAGGAGATCACGAAGGTCCAGCTCGCGCAGCTGGAGGTCGAGTTCGAGGACCGGCGATACGTCGTGCAGGCGTCTGCACTGCAGGAACGGCTCGACCTGCTGGCCGCCGATCCGGATCGCAACCCGGTCGAGCTCGCGCGGCTGAAGAACGAGCTGCTACTGATCGAGCAGCAGCACGAACAGCAGCGGCTGTCGCTGCTGTCGGCGTCTAACACCGCGCTGCGTGAGCAGAGCACCAGCATGTTCGGCGGTGGTGGCCTGTTCAGTGGCATCGGCGACAGCTTCGGCACGGCGCTGGACGGGCTGCTGCAGAAGACCAGCACCTGGGGCCAGGCGCTGGGCACGATCTTCGGTGGCGTGAAGGAAGCGTTCCTGCGCAACGTCGTGACCGAGCCGGCCTCGCAGTGGATCGCCAGCCAGGCGCGCATGCTCGCGATGAAGCTCGGCTTCCTGACGCAGGAGAAGGGTATGCAGGCGGCGGCCTCGGCGACGAACGTCGCGGTGAAGTCGGCCGAGGCGACGGCCGTCGTCGGCGCGAACGCGGCCGAGGCGGGATCGGGCGCCGCGGCGTCGCAGGCCTCAATTCCGGTGGTCGGGCCGGTGCTCGCGATTGCAGCGATGGCAGCGATCGTCGCGGCGGTGTCGGGCATGGGCAAGGGCATCAAGAGCGCTTCGGGCGGCTTCGACATCCCGAGCGGTCTGAACCCGATCACCCAGCTGCACGAGGAGGAGATGGTGCTGCCGAAGCAGCACGCGAACGTGATCCGGCAGTTGGCGGGGCAGGGCGAGGGCGGCGGCGCCGAACCGGCCACACCGGTTGAGCTGCGCGGCGTGTCAGCGGGCGAGTTCTTCATGGCCTCGAAGCGCGACCTGGTCGCGGTCCTCAAGAGCCTCAAGCGCGACTTCGCGCTGAACTGAGGACGCGCATGAGCCTCGACATCTTCCCGACGCTGCCCGGTTTGAAGTGGGGCAGCACGCGCGTGCCGATGCACCGCACTGGCGTGCGCGAGACGCCGAGCGGTCGCGAATTCCGCACGCGGTACTTCAGCTTCCCGCGCTGGCGTTACAAGCTCAGCTACGAGGTCTTGCGCGAGGGCCACGGCCTGGCCGAGCTGCAGGCGCTGGTCGGCTTCTTCAACGCCCGCGGCGGTGCGGCGCAGCGCTTCCTGTACCTGGACCCGGACGACTGCGCGGTCACCGACCAGCGCCTCGGTACCGGGGACGGTTCGATCCGCAAGTTCCAGCTGGTGCGCACCTGGGGCGGTGTCGTCGAGCCTGTCTACGCGGCGGCCGATGACACGCAGGTCTTCGTCGGCGGTGCGCTCGCAGACCCGAGCACCTACGACATCGGCGCGAGCGGTGTGCTGGGTTTCAACGTGCCCGTCGCGACTGGTCTGCCGGTGACCTGGACCGGCCACTTCTACTGGCGCGTGCGCTTCCGCCAGGACGAGACCGAGGTGTCGCAGTTCCTGCGGCAGCTGTGGGAAGCGCGCAGCGTCGAGCTGATCACGGTGAAGCCATGAGGAGCCACCAATGAGAGGCTACCAATGAGAACAGCCTCGTGGGAACGCACGCCTGGCGCGCTGGCCGAGCTGGTGAACACCGAGACCGCGCTGGGCTGCATCGACCTGTACACCTTCACGCTGCCGGGCGGCCAGGTGCTGCGCTGGACCGGCGGCGACCAGGCCATCACCATCAATGGCACGACCTGGTCGCTCGGGCCGGGCCTGCGCCGCGGCCGTACGCGGCAATGCGTGGGGATCGAGGTCGACACCCTGGACGTGACCGTCTTCGATCTGCCGGTGGATCTCGACGCCGAGGAGCGCGCGATGCAGATCAACGGCACGCCACTGCTCGCCTACATCGCCCGCGGCGGCTTCGAGCACGCGCGGCTCGAGCTGCAGCGCGCCATCCTGCGGGCGGCGGACATGGCGAGCCTGAACCCGCCGATTGCTGGCACGCTGGTGTCGTTCACCGGCCGTGTCGCGACGACGAAGGGCGACCGCACGCAGCAGCTGCTGGGCATCAAGAGCGACACGGAGCAGCTCGACGTGATGGTGCCGGCCGAGGTGTACCAGCCGGGCTGCTCGAACACGCTGTACGACGCGGGCTGCGGCGTGAACCGTGATGCGAAGAGCGTGAACAGCGTCGCCAACACCGCGAGCGATGCGACGCGCACGCGCTTCGGGCATGGCCTCACGCAGGCCGCCGGCCACTTCGATCTCGGCGTCGTGCGCTTCCTGACCGGGGCGAACGCGGGGGTCTCGCGGACAGTGAAGCGGCACACGGTCGGCGGTGCAGGCGGCACGGTCAATGAGATCGCAGTGCTGCAGCCGTTCCCGTTCCCGGTTGCGCCTGGCGACGGCTTCGTCGCCTATCCCGGTTGCGACAAGACACAACCAACCTGCTCGAAGAAGTTCAACAACGTGATCCGCTTCCGCGGCAAGCCCTACGTGCCGGCCGCTGAAACGGTGATGTGAAACGGTGATGTGAGCTCCATGACGACCATCGAAACAAAACAACGCGAAGCCGTTATCACCGAGGCTCGAACCTGGCTCGGCACGCCGTACCACCACCACGGCCGCCTGAAGGGCGTCGGCGTCGACTGCGGGCAGAGCCTGTGCGCGATCTACGAGGCGGCCGGTGTGACGGCGGCGATCGACCCGGGCACCTACAGCACCGCGTGGCACCTGCACCGCAGTGAGGAGCTGTACGTGCAATGGCTCGAACGCGTCGGTGTCGTGCGCACCGAGCAGCCGCGTGCCGGCGACGTGGCGCTGTTCCGCTTCGGCCGCACCTTCAGCCACGGCGGCGTGCTGGTCGACCGGCACACGGTGCTGCACGCCTACGTCCACCAGGCGGTCATCCTGACGCGGCTCGACGAGGCGCCGCTCGCCGGCCGGCCGGTGCAGTTCTGGACGCTATGGCCGAAGGCCACGGCGGCTGTGCAGGCGCCTGCACAAACCC
>NZ_JBFUCB010000563.1:0-4043 GCF_056405435.1 Rhizobacter sp. P1_G5
GTCCTGCCGTGCAACGTGAACGTTCGTTCCAGCCGTTCCATCGCCGATTCAATGCGATCTTGTGATGCAGGTAACACATTGTGGAACCGGTACCACTCTGGTGGAAAACGGCGGCTTCATCGGGTTCAATGGCGGCCTCGACATCCAGCGCCCGCGCTCAAGGTCCCGCCATGGAACGCTCTGCCTTCATCCTCGTCGACGGTCGTCCCGCCCGCACCGCGATCGCCGTCGGCGTGCTCGCGCTGCTGGCTGCCTGCGKGGGGGCCGAGCCCGCGGGGGCGCCGCCCGCGCAGGATGGGGCCGCGGAGCGCGCGTCGGCGCAGGCCGTGGCGGTCGGTGCCGCGACGCTGCCCGACGGACGCTATGCGATCGCCGCCGCGCAGGGCGGCCAGTGCATGGAGGCGCTGCCGGCCAACGCCGACGGCACCCGCTTCCGGCAGGCGGCCTGCAACGGCGCGCCGGCGCAGGCCTACGACCTGAAGCGCCAGCCGGACGGCAGCGTCAAGCTGACGAATGCGGCCACCGGCCGGGTGGTGGACCTGAACGGCCAGTCCACCGCCGAGGGCGCGGTGATCCACCAGTGGACCGACAACGGCACCGTCGCACAGCGCTTCACGACGCAACTGGCGGCGGGCAACCGCTACAGCTTCGTCAACGTGGGCAGCCGCAAGTGCGTCAGCGCGGCGGGCGGTGCCGGCCTGCTTCAGGCGAGCTGCGACGGCCAGGCCGCGCAGCAGTTCCTGCTGTACCCGCAGGGCACCGGCGGCCGATCGGCGCTGGCGATCGGGCAGTACGCATTGCGCGCGATGCACTCCGGCCTGTGCCTGGACATCGCCGCCGCGAGCACGGCCGACAAGGCATCGGCGATCCAGGTGCGCTGCACCGGCGCGGCCAGCCAGCGTTTCGACCTGCTGCCGGTGGCCGACGGCAGCTACCGCMTGCGCAACGCCAACAGCGGCCGGGTGCTCGACATCGAGGGCATCTCCACCGTCAGCGGCGCGCGCCTGCAGCAGTATTCCGACAGCGGCGGCGCCAACCAGCACTTCAGCGCGACCGCAGACGGCGGCGCCTTCATGCTGAAGGCCCGGCACAGCGGCAAGTGCGTGGACGTGAAGGGCAACAGCACGGCGGTGGGCGCCGAGGTGCAGCAATGGGAGTGCGGCACCGGCAAGGGCAATCAGCAATGGCGGTTCGAGGCCGTGGGCGCGGCGGCGCCAGCCCCTGCGCCCGCTCCCGCGCCTGCGCCTGCGCCGGCACCCGCTCCGAGTCCTGCGCCGAGTCCTGCGCCGGCGCCGTCCCCCTCACCGGCACCCGCTCCGTCGCCTGCGCCGGCCCCTGCGCCCGCTCCCGCGCCTGCACCGGCACCGGCACCGGCACCGGCACCGGCACCGAACAGCCCGCTCGTGTTGCCGCTGGAGGTGCTGGGCAACGGCTCGCCGCAGGCGCCGGTCGTCGCCGAAGCCAGCCTCGCCGTCGATGCGCTGAAGCTCGCCGCCGTGAACCAGCTGTGGTTCCAGTGCCACCGCTGCGGCTTCTTCGGCGCGCCGGAGTTCGAGGCCACCACGCAGCCACCCACCAGGATCAAGGCGAGCGTGCGCGTGCTCGGCGGCGTGGCGGCGGCGCAGGCCGGCAGCATCCCGTGGGTCGACATCACCGATGCGACGATGAAGCTGGCCGATGYCGAGCGCGTGCAGGGCGGCCTGACGCGCGGCGGCCTGTACACCACGCGCATGAGCCTGGTGCTCGATGCCGCCGCCAAGGCGCGCCTCGTCGCCGGTGCCAACCGCGTGCAGTTCCGCTTCAACGGCACCGACGGCGAATCCAACGGCTACCGCATCGTCGACCTGCAACTGCAGGACGCGCAGGGCGCGAGCCTCGCGAGCAATGCGGTGCAGCACACCGACGTCAAGGCCGAGAAGGACGCCGGCCGCAGCTGGAGCGCCGACGTCACCGCCGGCGACGCGCTGTGGCACGGCCAGGGCAGGCTGCTGAAGTCGACCATCGTCAACCGCGCGATCAAGGCGGCCTGCTCGTCGTGCCATGCCGAGGACGGGCGCGACCTGCAGTACTTCAACTACTCGAACAACGCCATCGTGCAGCGCGCGCGCTTCCACGGGCTCAGCGAGGCGCAGGGCAGGCAGATCGCCGCCTACATCCGTTACACCATGCAGTCGGTGCCGCATGCGAACGGCGCCGCACCGTGGAACCCGCCGTACCAGCCCGGCCCCGGGCTGGACAGCAAGCCGCTGGCCGAATGGGCGGCCGGCGCCGGCCTGGGTGCGGTGATCGAGAGCCCGGTGCAGGCGATGAAGGCGCTGTTCGGCAAGCCGCAGGACGGCAGTGCGTTGAACCTGAGCCAGGCCGACGTCGACCGCGTGATGGACGCCAACGCGACGCTGAACACCCGCGAAGGTGCGATGCCGCTGCAGTACCCGGACTGGAACGCGTGGCTGCCCACCATCCACCCGCTGGACGTGTGGCCCGCGGGCGGTGCCACCGGCTCGTTCGAGACCGGCGGCAAGTTCGCCAACGGCAGCATGAACCCGTACGCGACCTCGAAGCGGATCGCCACCTGGTTCGAATCGCACAGGAACCCGAACGGCGCCTTCGGCGACTGGAGCCACCTGCAGCCGGCCGAGCGGGCCGAGATCCAGGGCATCCTGCAGATGTCCGGCTTCGAGGCCTACAACTACCTGGGCGGCGGCCGCGGCAACCACATTGCTGCCTCGGGCGAGAACGGCGCGCAGGTCGGCGCGCGCAACCTGATGGCGCTGGCCTCGCCGGCCACCACGGCGGGCGACCCCGCCTCGTTCACCACCAACGCCTTCATCGAGCGTGCGGTGATGAGCATGCTGCACTGGAACGTGGTCAACCAGTGGCAGTGGGCGCAGCAATACGGGCTCGAGGGCAACCAGAAATGGTTCATCGGCGACTACGACAGCGCCGCGAAGACCTGGAAGGGCCGCGGCGAGGCGCGCGGCTGGCCGTTCAACACGGTGAGCGCGTTCTTCCTCGCGCCGCACATGCTGTACCAGGCCGACCAGGACGCCACCGGCAAGGTGACCCGCGAGTGGACCATGGCATGGGAAGCCGCGAACAAGATGGGCTCGTACTACCGCACCAACGCCTGGTACCAGATGCAGGTCAGCATCAACCCGGGCGGCCAGGGCGATTGGGTCAACTACTCGGTGGACTGGCCCTACCTGACCGGCTTCGACGACGTCCTGGCCAACGCGCTGGGCACCTCGACGCCGGCGCAGGCCAACTGGGCGCTGATGGCCAACATCCGGCTGCTGCAGGCGCGCATCAAGGGCGCGCAGTTCGTCAACAACGCGATCCCGCTGTACGTGCCGGGCGACACGCGCTCGATCATCCTGAACCGCGGCCGCTACAGCCGGGCGCAGACGCTGAAGCACCTGGTGCCGACCAATTTCATCGACACCGCGACGACGCAGGGCAACGGCAGCACGCCGTTCAAGAAGTTCGACCAGCTGCAGGCGGGCCTGCACCTGAAGGTCGTCAACGGCGCGATGCAGCAGTTCAACCAGCTGTTCACCGACACCGACCCGGCCCTGTGGCGGCGCTGCGATCCCAACAACATGGACCTGGGCGAACCCGAGCCGACCGCCGGCTTCGCGTTCTGCCTGGACCGCGCGAAGAAGCCGCTGGCCCCGGTGAACGGCGGCTACGCGATGAACTCGGTGGACTACCGCGTGCCGGCGGAGCAGAAGTCGCAGTACGGCATCTGGAAGATCACGCAGATGGGCGGTGACGCGCAGCGGCTGAAGAAGTGGAACGACTGGGTGCTGCGCGCCTGGCCTTGAACGAGAGAACCATGAAGAAGCAACTTTCCGACCTGTCGCGCGGCCGGCGCCTGGCGCGTGCGCGCGCGGCCACGCTGCTCRCATCGCTGACGATCGCGCTGGCCGCGTGCGGCGGCAAGGATGAGGACGGCGCGGCCGGCCCGCCGCCGACGCAGACGGATGCACCGTCTCCGGCGCCGGTGCCCGCACCCGCACCCGCGCCGGCGCCGGCCCCGGCCC
>NZ_JBFUCB010000564.1:0-4029 GCF_056405435.1 Rhizobacter sp. P1_G5
GGCGGTTGCCGCAGCGGCGACGATGAGCTTGCGAAATGTGATGTTCATGGTGAGGTTCCTTGACGGTCGAAGAGGGTTGAGTGGATTCGCGAATCGTTTCGAAATGGTAGAGAAGACGGCGGTTAACGTGGTTGCAATTTCAGCCGCCGTAACTTGCTCTTTGAATTCGAATCTTTCCAGATCGTCTACAAAAAATTCTGTTGAATGAGTATTCACGCAATAAACGATCGCCTGTCGGGGCGCGGATTCGAAAGGGCATTGCACGGGGCGAAGACGCTTCGCCCGCTCTTGTTCAGATGCCGCAGGTCGCGCGGATCTCTTCGACGGCACGCTCACCGATCACGACGCAAGGCGCCATGGTGTTGCCGCTGGTGACGTGCGGCATGACGGATGCGTCAGCAATGCGCAGCCCCTGTACGCCATGGACTTTCAGGGAACCATCGACCACCGACATCTCGTCGCGGCCCATCTTCGCCGTACAGGACTGGTGCCAATACGTCACGGCCGCATTGCGTGCGTAGTTCTCCAGGTCCTTCCCGGCGAGCCTGCCCGGCAGGCTCTCGCGCTTGACGAGGCCCTTGAACGCGGACTGCGAGCCCAGGTCCTGCACCAACCGGATGTTCTCGAGGGCGCTTCGCAGATCATCCGGGTCCGACAGCGTGTTGGGCTGGATGACCGGGTTGTCCATCGGGCCGGCGCCCGACAGGGTGATGCGGCCGCGGCTCTTCGGATGCGCGAGGCCCGCGAACATCGTCCAGCCATGCGCCGGCACGCCGAGCGGCGCGGTCTCCGCGCTCGGGACGGGGAATTCCACCTGGCAATGGAACATGTCCGGCAGGCGCAACGAACTGTCGCTCGACCAGTAGAGCGTCGCTTCCGAACCGCCGTGGCCGACCTGCTGAGGGTGCTCGTACGCGAAGATGACGGCGAACGAGACATGGTCCTGGTGGTTGGCACCCACGCCGGGCAGATGCTGGACGAGCGGAATGCCGTGACGGCGCAATTCGTCCTGCGGGCCGATCCCCGATTGCATCAGGACCTTGGGCGTGTTGACGGCGCCGAGCGACAGGACGACTTCGCGGTCGGCGGTGAAGCGTTCGGTGCGTCCGTCGCGGATGACCTCGACGCCGGTGACGCGTTTGCCCTCGAACACCAGGCGGCTGACCAGCGTGTGGGTCAGCACCGTCAGGTTGGCCTGGCCGCGGCGGGGGTGAACGTAGGCCCGGTAGATGGAATTCCGCCGTCCGTCCTTGATGATGAGGTCGTTGATGGCAGCACCGCCGCGGCCTTCCATCATCGCGCCGTTGGGGTTCTCGAAGGCAGGGATGCCGATCTGCCGCGCAGCATCGATCAGCGCGCTCGCCACCGGTTGAGGGTGGCGGGCGGGGGAGACGTGAACCGGGCCGCCCACGCCTCGCCGCTTCGCATCCGGGGTGCCGCCGTAGTTCTCCACCCGCTGGTAGATCTTCAGCACGGATTCATAGCCCCAGGCCGGATTCCCGCTGGCCTCGGCGAAGTCCTCCCAGTCGTTCATGTGGCCGCGCGCCCAGAGCATCACGTTGATGCTCGAGCCGCCGCCCAGGACACGCCCCATGTTCAGCGGGATCTGCCGGTTGTTGAGATGCGGGTTGGGCGCGCCGCTGAAGTTCCAGTCTCGCTCGGAGCCGAGGTTCAGCGGCCAGTTTCCAGGCTGCTGCACGTCGAGGACCTCGTCATCACCCCCGGCCTCGATGAGCAGGACCCGCACGTCCGGGTTCTCGGCCAGCCGACCCGCGACCACGCAGCCGGCCGTGCCGGCGCCGCACACGATGAAATCGAAGTGGCTGTCAGGGATCCTGCCATCGGAGGAAACAGGCGTGGCGTGCGGTTGGCTGGAGTTCAAGGTCATGGTCATGTCCGGTGAAGGGGTGGTTGCGAGTGCGACGCTGGCTGCGCGCGGCGCGGAGTATGTTTCAAATCTATCAAATAACGCAAATTTGATAGAATTACCGACACGAACCCTGGGTTGATCGGGGGTCCTCTGCGCTGGCTTAAGCTCTGCGCCTTGCCTGTGACGCTGCCGTCCCCATCGATCCCGCCACCCCACCCTCCATGGAAGACGACGTCCTGACCACGACGGAAGCGGCCAAGCTTCTGGGCATCTCGGTTCGCACCACGCAACTCCTGATCGAGGGGGGCGGACTTCCGTCATGGAAGACGCCGGGCGGCCATCGCCGGGTCCATCGCTCCGACGTAGAAGCGCTGTTGCCGGGCAGCAGGCCTCAAGGGCGCGCGCACTCCGCAACGGTGCTCGTGGTCACGAACGAAAGCCGTCGGCCACGGTTCGAGGCCGTGCTCGAGCGGGTCGGGCATGTGTCCCCTCAGTTCCAGATGAGCACCTGGTCCGCGGCTGCGGCCGTCGCGGGGCGCCTTCCTGCCGCCGTCGTCGTCGACCTGGAGGCCTGGGGAAGCCAGGGCCTCGGGCTGCTGGAGACGCTGGCGAACGACGGCCGCTTCAAGGATGCGGAGCTCGTTGCCATCGCGCCCTCCGCGCGGCGCGGCGCATCGGCGCCGGCGGTACGCGTGCGCGAGATTTCGCTCGACCATCTGGAGGACCTGCTGACGAAGCTTGCGCAGGACGAGGGTCCGGCCATCGACATCGCCAGCAGCGGATTCCCGGTCGTTCCGAACGAGGGCAGCCGGCTGCAGGCCGTGCAACGCTCACRCCTTGTCGACACCCCTTCAGAAGCGCCATTCGACAGGGTGACGTGGCTCGCGGCGAATGACCTGAAGAGCCCCATCGCGCTGATGACGATCCTGACCGCAGAGCGCCAGTGGTTCAAATCGCGGCAAGGACTGGAGATGCCCGACACCCCGAGAAGCTGGGCCTTCTGCAACCACACCGTGCTGCAGCGGGACGTCCTGGAGATCAGGAACCTGGCGAAGCACGAGAGCTTCACCGGCAACCCGGCCGTGGCGGGCGCGCCGCACTTCCGGTTCTATGCCGGTGCGCCGGTCTACGACCCGGATGGATTCGCGCTGGGTTCCATCTGCGTCATCGACTACCGCCCGCGGCAACTGGACAGGACCCAGCGCAAGACCTTGCTGGAGCTTGCCGCGATCGCGTCCGACGCGGTGAAGCTGCGCGGGATCCAGGCGAAGCGCTAGTCGTGGGCGGCAATCAGATCGGAATCTGCGTCGTCGACAACACCTGCTTGAGCCCGATGAACGAGCGCACCTGGCGCACGCCGGGCAGTTGCAGCAGTTGCTCGGCATGCAGGCGGTTGAAGCTTTCGTTGTCGCGGGTTCGCACGATCATGAAGTAGTCGAACTCGCCGGTGATGACATGGCACTCCATGCATCCGGACACCTTGGCGACCGCCTTCTCGAACTTCGCGAACGAGTCGGGCGTCGACCGGTCGAGCACCACGCCGATCATCACGGTCATCCCCGCATCGAGCGCCCGCGGGCTCAGCAGCGCGACGATGCCGGTGATCAAGCCCAGCTTCTTCAACCGGTCGACGCGACGCAGGCAGGCGGGCGCACTCAGGTTCACCATGCGAGCCAGCGCGACGTTCGATATCGACGCATCTCGCTGAAGCGCCCGAAGAATCAACTTGTCGGTGCGGTCGAGATCGGCGGCCGGCCCCGGGGCCTGGACCGGGTTGGCAGCGCCCTTGGTCGATCGAATCTTTGTTGCGTTCATTCTTCTTCCTGCGCAAGTAAATCAGGTAGTGGCGACCCATTGACCATCAATGGTGCTTCGAGGCGACCTCATTTGCAACCCTGTGAACGGCCATTGTTCCTACGATGTCGGCACGTCGAACTTCACCGGACTCCGGCCATGAACCTGAATCGCTTCCCACGCCACGCGCTGACCTTCGGTCCTTCGCCCATTCACCCCCTGAAGCGGCTGAGTGCGCATCTCGGTGGAAAGGTCGAACTGTTTCCCAAACGGGAGGACTGCAACAGCGGCCTGGCGTTCGGTGGCAACAAGACCCGCAAGCTCGAATACCTGATCCCCGAAGCACTCGCAGAACAGTGCGACAC
>NZ_JBFUCB010000565.1:0-4021 GCF_056405435.1 Rhizobacter sp. P1_G5
GAGGACGATAACAGCCGAAGCGCCCGCCCTGCACCTCGAAGCTCAGCAGCCGCAGCCAGTCGCGCAGCCGCCAGTAGCCGAGGAACTCGCCGTCGTTCGGCAGGAAAAGCGGCTTCTGGCGCGAAAAGCCGATGTAGCGCAGCAGCCGGCCGCAGCGCTGGCGCAGGCCCCACAGGCTGGTCGGGTTGAAGCCGAGGATCACGACGCGCCCTTCTGGCCGCAGCACGCGCTCGACCTCGCCGAGTGCCAGGTGCGGGTCGCGCGCGAGCTCCAGCGTGTGCGGCAGCACGACCAGGTCGAGGCTCTGCGAATCGAACGGCAGCGCATCGAAATCGCAGCGCAGCACGACGGCCACGCGCTCGGCCGGAGTGCCGTTGGTAACACCGGCGGCGGCATCCGTGGGAACTTCGGCCGCGGGATCGCGCTCCACCAGCTTCCCTTGCGCGTCGAGCGCCACCCAACGGTGCGGCATCCGGTTGGCCCTCAACCCCTCGAGTTCGGTCATGCCGAGCTGCAAAGCGTGAAATCCGAACACATCGGCCACGCTTCGATCGAGTTGGGCCTGTTCCCAGGCCAGCAGGTAGCGCCCCGGGGGGGTCTCCAGCCACTGGGCCAAACCTATAATCCCGCYGACTTGTGTCATGAAACTGCTTGCCCTGCCAGCCTTCGCCGATAACTACATCTGGATGCTTCACGATGGCCGGCAGGCTCTCGTCGTCGATCCGGGTGAATCGGCACCGGTGGAGCAAGCGCTGGACGCTCATGGCCTGAGGCTGTCGGCGATTCTAGTGACCCATCACCATGGCGACCACGTCGGCGGCGTCGATGCGCTGCGACCGCGCCTCGAAGGCCCCGTCTACGGGCCCGCGCGCGAGAAGATCCCCACCCCGTTCACGCCCTTGCACGATGGCGATGCCGCCGAGTGGCTCGGCCTGCGCTTCGAGGTGATCGACGTGCCGGGCCACACCGCCGGCCACATCGCGTACTTCTGCGCTGCGAGCGATGGCGATGCGCCGATCCTGTTCTGCGGCGACACCCTCTTCTCCGGCGGCTGCGGGCGGCTCTTCGAGGGCACGCCGGCGCAGATGCACCGCTCGCTGTCGCGCCTGGCCGCGCTGGCCGGCGACACGCGGGTGTGCTGCGCGCACGAGTACACGCTGTCGAACCTGAAGTTCGCACGCGCCGTCGAGCCGCACAACCGCGACCTGCTCGACTACACGGCGCTGTGCGAATCGCTGCGCGCCGACGACCGCGCGACGCTGCCGAGCTCGATCGCGCAGGAGCGGCGCATCAATCCCTTCATGCGCTGTGCGCAACCCGAGGTGGCTGCTGCCGCCGCCACCCACGGCGCCCGGCCCGACGACGAAGTCGACGTGCTGGCCGCGCTGCGCCACTGGAAAAACAACTTCTGATGACCGACTTGATCCCTCTCTTGCGTCTGACCCTGCGACGAGGCTGCGGCCTGGGCCTGTTCGCCGCGCTGACGCTGCTGGCGGCCTGCGCGACCACCACGCCGACCCCAGAGGGCGGCGTCGCGGGCGCATCTCCTGCAGCCTCTGCACCGGAGGTGTCGGCCGCGGCCAGCGCACCCGCCGGGGCGGCCTCGGCCGCCGACAACACCACCGTCGCCGAGGGCCCGGCCGTCGCGCCGCCGATCGACCCGCTGCGCCCCGAAGAGAAGGTCGACCTGAACGCGCCCACCGCGAGCATCGACCTGTGGTCGCGCCTGCGCCACGGCTACGCGATGCCCGACCTCGACACCGAGCAGGTGCGCACCGCCGAGCGCTGGTATGCGTCGCGGCCCGACTACGTGCAGCGCATGACCGAGCGCGGCAGCCGCTACCTGTTCCACATCGTCGAGGAGGTCGAGCGCCGCGGCATGCCGACCGAGCTGGCGCTGCTGCCCTTCGTCGAGAGCGCGTTCAACCCGCAGGCGGTGTCGTCGGCCAAGGCCTCGGGCATGTGGCAGTTCATGCCGGCCACCGGCAGCACCTTCTCGCTGAAGCAGAACGTGTTCCGCGACGACCGCCGCTCGGTGCTCGGCTCGACGCGCGCCGCGCTCGACTACCTGGCCCGGCTGCACGACATGTTCGGCGACTGGCACCTGGCGCTCGCCGCCTACAACTGGGGCGAGGGCAACGTGCAGCGCGCCATCGCGCGCAACCGCCGCGCCGGCAAGCCGACCGACTACCTCAGCCTGAAGATGCCGAACGAGACGGCGTTCTACGTGCCGAAGCTGCAGGCGGTGAAGAACATCGTGCTGCACCCCGAGGAGTACCTGCTGACGCTGCCGTCGCTGGACAACCACCCGTACTTCCTCAGCGTGCCGATCGAGCGCGACATCGACGTCGCGCTGGCGGTGCGGTTGGCCGGCGTGTCGCTGGAAGAGTTCCAGACGCTGAACCCGCAGATGAACCGGCCGGTGATCTTGGCGGCCGGCACGCCGCAGCTGCTGCTGCCGTACGACAACGCGAGCCAGTTCGTGCGCAGCATCGGCGAGCACCGCGGGCCGCTGGCCACCTGGACGGCCTGGGTCGCGCCGCGCACGCTGCGCCCGGCCGATGCAGCCAAGCAGGTGGGGATGACCGAGGCGCAGTTGCGCGAGGTCAACAACATCCCGCCGCGCATGCTGGTGCGGGCCGGCTCGACGCTGCTGGTGCCGCGCGGCGAGAGCCGCCAGACCGACGTGTCGGGGCACCTGGCGGACAACGGCGTGATGTCGCTCGTGTCCGAATCGCCGGCGCTGCGCCGCATGGCGCTGAAGGCCGGCAAGCGCGAGAGCGTGGCGACGGTCGCGCAGCGCTACCGCGTGAGCGCGGCGCAGGTGGCGCTGTGGAACAAGACGACGGTCGGCGCGAACTTCAAGCCGGGGCAGACGGTGTATGTGTTCGTCGCGAGCAAGGCGACAGCGCGCAAGCCGGCGGTGCGCACCGCATCGAAGGCGCATCGGCCGGCGAAGCGGCCGACGCGGGTCGCGAAGCGCTGAGCGGGTGGGCTAGCGCCGCTCGCTCAACGCGTGCGCGATGGTCCCCAGGTCGACGTATTCGAGCTCGCTGCCGATCGGCACGCCGCGCGCCAGCCGCGTGACGCGCAGGCCACGTGATTTCAGCGTCTCGCCGATCACGTGCGCGGTGGCCTCGCCTTCGGCGGTAAAGTTGGTCGCGACGATCACCTCTTCGACCGTGCCATCGGTGGCGCGCTCGATCAGCTGCGCGAGGCCGATGTCGCGCGCGCCGACGCCGTCGAGCGGGCTCAGCCGCCCCATCAGCACGAAGTACAGCCCCTTGTAGCTGCCGGTGCGCTCGAGCGCCGCCTGGTCGGCCGGCGTCTCGACGACGCACAGCAGGCGCGCGTCGCGCCGCTCATCGGAACAGGTGCTGCAGATCGCGCCCTCGGTGAAGGTGTGGCAGCGGTCGCAGTGGCGCACGTCGGCCACCGCTTTCTGCAGCGACGCGGCGATGCGCGCGGCACCGTCGCGGTCGTGCTGCAGCAGGTGGAAGGCCATGCGCTGCGCGGACTTCTGCCCGACGCCGGGCAGGCGGCGCAGCGCCTCGATCAGTCCGTCGAGTGCAGGTTCGGCCACTGGATCAGAACGGGAACTTCATGCCGGGCGGCAGCGGCATKCCGGCGGTCAGCTTGCCCATCTTTTCCTGCGAGACCTCTTCGGCGCGGCGGATGCCGTCGTTGAAGGCGGCAGCCACCAGGTCTTCGAGCATGTCCTTGTCGTCGGCCAGCAGGCTCGGGTCGATCACGATGCGCTTCACGTCGTGCTTGCAGGTCATCGTGACCTTCACGAGGCCGGCGCCGGACTGGCCTTCGACCTCGATGTGGGCGAGCTCTTCCTGCGCCTTCTTCAGGTTGTCCTGCATCGCCTGGGCCTGCTTCATCAGGCCGGCGAGTTGGTTCTTCATCATGGTGAGGGGTCCTCGGGTTTCAGTGGGGTTTGACCGAGCCGGGCACGATGCGCGCCGTCTTGAACTGCTGCATCAGCGCTTGCACCAGCGGGTCGTTGTGGATGATC
>NZ_JBFUCB010000566.1:0-3985 GCF_056405435.1 Rhizobacter sp. P1_G5
CTACCCCCTGGTGCTCATCGTTATTAGTTGAGAATCATTCTCATTTTCCACGATCACGTCAAGGCTTCGCGAATGACCCTGCAACGACTGGCATGAAGGCTTGCGTCATCCGGTGGTCATCGTCCAGGCGGCATGGGTTCGTTCAGAATGCGTGCCTTGTCCTTGCGGTGAACCCTGGCGAAAACAAGCGATGCGCGTCCTGCTGGTGGAAGACGACCGGATGATCGGCGCGGCCGTGCAGCAGGCGCTGTCCGATGCCGCCTATGCAGTGGACTGGACCACCGACGGCGAGCAGGCCCTGGCCGCCGCGCTGGCGCAGGCCTATGACCTCGTGCTGCTCGACCTCGGCCTGCCGCGGCGCGACGGCATCGACGTGCTGCGCCAGCTGCGCGCGCGCGATGCCCGCGTGCCGATCCTGATCGTCACCGCGCGCGACGAGGTCGAAGACCGCATCGCCGGCCTCGACCTCGGCGCGGACGACTACGTGCTGAAGCCCTTCGACGTGCAGGAGCTGCTCGCGCGCATGCGTGCCGTGGTGCGCCGGCAAGGCGGCTCGGCGTCGCCCTTGCTGACCAACGGCGCGATCACGCTCGATCCGGTGACGCGCGACGTGAGCTTCGAGGGCCGCAGCGCCGCCCTCTCCGGCCGCGAGTTCACGTTGCTGCAGGCGCTGCTGGTGCGCCCCGGCGCGATCCTCTCGCGCCAGGAGCTCGAGGAGCGAATCTACGGCTGGAACGAGGAGGTCGAGAGCAACACCGTCGAAGTGCTGATCCACGGCATCCGCCGCAAGCTCGGCCCCGCGGTGATCCGCAACGTGCGCGGCGTCGGCTGGCGCGTGGACCGCGCGGCATGACTGTCATCGCCCCATGAGGAACTCGCTGCAGTTCCGCCTGTCGCTGTGGATGGCCGTGCTGCTGCTGGCCACCGCGGTCGCGGCCGGCGCGGTGTCGTTCTTCTGGGCGCTGCACGAGGCCAACGAGCTGCAGGACGACCTGCTCGAGCAGACCGCCGCGCTGGTGCTGGCCGGCCAGCTCGCGATCAACCCGGTCGAGCCGACGGCCACGCCGGGCGCGCCGCGGCCGAGCGTGGTGGTGGAGCTGGTCGACACGGCGGCGGGCGAGCCGCGCGTGAACGGCATCGGCCGGCTGCCGCGYGACCTGCCCGACGGGCTGGACACGCACGTCGCCGAAGGCCGCCCGTGGCGCATGCTGCTGACCCACCTGCCGGACGGCCGCCGCTTCATCGTCGCGCAGCAGACCGACCGGCGCGACGACATCGCGCAGGACAGTGCGCTGGCCGCGCTGGTGCCGCTGGTGGTGCTGCTGCCGGTGCTGTTGCTGCTGATCCGCGTGGTGATCGGCAGCACGCTGCGGCCGATCGCGCGGGCCTCGCACCAGCTGGATCGCCAGGGCGACGCCGCGCTGGTCGACGTGCCGGCCGGCGACATGCCCGACGAGGTGCGGCCCTTCGTCACGTCGATCAACGCGCTGCTGCGCCGCCTCACCGAATCGCTCGAGCAGCAACGCCGCTTCGTCGCCGACGCGGCGCACGAGCTGCGCTCGCCGATCACCGCGCYGACGGTGCAGGCCGAGAACCTGGAGCATGCGGAGATGTCGCCCGAGGCACGGCGGCGTTTCGTGCCGCTGCGCGAGGGGTTGTCGCGCTCGCGGGCACTGCTGGAGCAGCTGCTGTCGCTCGCGCGGGTGCAGGCGCCGCGGGCCGACGCGCACCACGGGCCGGATGCAGCGGCGCAGCCCTCGGTCGCGCTGCACGAGGTGGTGCGCGAGGTGGTCTCCGACCTGGTCGCGATGGCCGAGGCCGGACAGGTCGACCTGGGCGTCACGCGGCTCGACGCGGTGCGGGTCGCCGGCACGCCGGTCGACCTGCAGACGCTGGTGCGCAATGCGGTCGACAACGCGGTGCGCTACACGCCGGCCGGCGGGCGCGTCGACGTGAGCCTCGAACAGGCCGGTGGCCGCGCGCTGCTGCGCGTCGACGACACCGGCCCCGGCATTCCGCCGGACCAGCGCGAGCGGGTGTTCGATGCGTTCTACCGGCTGCTCGGCACGCAGCAGACCGGCAGCGGGCTGGGCCTGTCGATCGCGCGCAGCATTGCGCAGCGGCTGGGTGGAACGATCACGCTGGAGACGGCGCCGGGCGGGGGCTTGCGCTTCGAGTACCGGCAGGAGAGCCAGCAAGACAGCCGCCCCGCCTGACACCCGCGTCCCCAAGTTTCGGTATGGACGTGGCGGCTGGCGCCGTTACCGTGGCAGGTCCACTGCACCACCACCGGAGCAACTGAATGGCCTTGCATCGCAACGTCGGCGGCATCGTGAGCCTCGCGGCCGGCGCCACGYACCACTGGGAGTATTTCTTCGACGGCTTCGGCCGCGATGTCGGCGTCGCCGTCGCGGCGCCCAACATCCAGGAGCCGCAGGTCAACGTCGAACTGGTCACGGTCAGCCAGGGCGTCGTCGCCCGATCGAACGGCGAGACCGACGGCATCCACTACACCGTCAACATCCGCAATGCCGGGCCGGTGGCGATCCACTACAACCTCAGCATTGCCGAATGGAGTTGAGCACCATGCACACCGCCACCGTGATCACCGAGGCCGGCCGCGTGGTCGGCGTCCAGGTCGACCTGCCGGTCGGCTCGCGCCGCGTCGGCCCGGTCGCGATGCTGCGCGCCGGACCGGCACAGACGCTGCACCGCATCGACGTGGAGCTGCCCGAATCGCTCGCCACCGCCGACGAGATCGAGCGCTTCCACGCCGGCATCGCGAAGCGGCTGGCCCTGGCCGCGCCGGGCAAGTCGAAGTCAAAACCCCCGAAGACACGAAAGTAGCGCCTGTCGCAGAATGCCCCTTCGTTCAGAGAAGGGGCAGCGATGAAGGTGTGCATCTACGGGGCCGGCGCGATCGGCGGATTCATCGGCGCGCGGCTCGCGGCGAACACGGGCGCGCAGGTCAGCGCGGTCGCCCGCGGCGCGACGCTGCAGGCGCTGCGCGAACACGGCTGGCGGTTGCAGCAAGGCGGCCAGCTCGTCAGCGGGCCGGCCACCGCCAGCGCCGATGCGGCCGAGCTGGGCCCGCAGGACCTGGTCGTCATCGCCGTGAAGGGCCCGGCGCTCGCCGCGGTGGCCGACCAGCTCGCGCCGCTGCTCGCGCCGCACACCGTCGTGCTGCCGGCGATGAACGGCGTGCCCTGGTGGTTCGGCCGCGGCATCGCGGCGATCGGCGACGCTCCGCTCGAGAGCGTCGACCCCGGTGGCCGCATCGCCGCGAAGATCYCGCACGAGCAGGTGCTCGGCTGCGTCGTGCACGCGGCCACCACCAGCCCGCAGCCCGGCCTCGTCGAACACAAGATGGGCCAGGGCTTGATCATCGGCGAGCCCGGCGGCGGCGAATCGGCACGCGCCCGCGAGCTCGGCGCGCTGCTGACGCAGGCCGGCTTCGACGTCACCGTGTCGGCCAGCGTGCGCCAGGACATCTGGTACAAGCTGTGGGGCAACATGACGATGAACCCGGTGACGGCAATCACCGGCGCCACCGTCGATCGCGTGCTCGACGACCCGCTGCTGCTCACGTTCTGCGCGAACGCGATGCGCGAGGCCTCGGCGATCGGCGCGCGCATCGGCTGCGCGATCGCGCAGACCCCGGAAGACCGCCAGCAGGTCACGCGCAAGCTCGGCGCGTTCAAGACCTCGATGCTGCAGGACGTGGAGGCCGGCCGCGGCATCGAACTCGATGCGCTGGTCGGCGCGGTGCGCGAGATCGCGCAGCGCCTGCCACTGCCGACACCGAACATCGATGCGCTGCTCGGGATGACGCGGCTGTTCGGGCGCGTACACGGCCTGTACCCCCAGTAATCCCAACCGGACACCCCCATGACCCACCTTCCCCGCTTCCTCGGCGCCGCACTGCTGACACTGGCCGCCACGTTCGCACATGCGCAGACATCGGCACCGGCCCCGACTCATCGCC
>NZ_JBFUCB010000567.1:0-3977 GCF_056405435.1 Rhizobacter sp. P1_G5
ACGGTGTAGGGCGGCGTGAAACCGGGGCTGGCGAACATGGCGGCATTCTGCGTTCAGGGCCGGCCATGGTGCCGGTGCGGGTACCGGGCGTCTTGAACGCCAGTGATCAGGCCGGCGGCAGCGAAGCGTCTGCGGCACCGAGCGGCCGCTGCATCAGCAGCGTGTCCAGCCAACGACCGAACTTGAAGCCGACCGAGACCAGCGTGCCGGCATGCTGGAAGCCCATCCGGCGGTGCAGCGCGATCGAGCCGGCGTTGCCGCTGTCGCCGATCACCGCCAGCATCTGCCGCCACGGCCCGGCCTCGCAGCGCCGGATCAGCAGGTCGAGCAGCGCGCTGCCGATGCCTTGGCCGGCGCGGTCGTGCGCGACGTAGACCGAGTTCTCCACCGTGTGGCGGTAGGCCGGCCGCGGCCGGTAGGGCGTCGCATAGCAGAAGCCGACCACCGCGCCGTCGACCTCGGCGACCAGGTAGGGCAGCTGCGCGGCCAGCACCTGGGCGCGGCGCGCCTTCATCTCGTCGACGCCGGGCGCCGTGGTCTCGAACGAGGCCGAACCGTGCAGCACGTGGTGGGCATAGAGGCGCTGGATGGCCGGGACATCGGCGTCGGCGGCATCGCGGACCTGCAAGGGGAGGGATGTGTTCATGGCGCCCATGCTGCCTGCCGCGTTCACATCAATGAAGTGGATCAGAATCATGCAATCCATGAGTTTTTCTTTGCCATGAACAGCCTGAACCTCGAGCACCTGAAGGCCTTTGCCGCGGTCATCGACAGCGGCAGTTTCTCGGCGGCCGCCGAGCGGCTGTCGCTGTCGCAGCCGGCGGTCAGCCTGCAGATCCGTCAGCTGGAGAAGCGCCTGGGCGCGACGCTGATCGAACGCGTCGGCCGGCGTGCGAAGCCGACCGCTGCCGGCGCCGAGTTGCTGATCCATGCCGGCCACATCGATGCCGCGGTCGCGTCGGCGATCAACGCGGTGGCGCCGCACGCGAGCGGCGCACTCGGCCGGCTGCGCCTGGGCACCGGGGCGACCGCCTGCACCTACCTGCTGCCGCCGCTGCTGCGCGACCTGCGGCAGCGCTACCCGCGTGTGGAGATCACCGTCACGACCGGCAACACCGCCGACATCGTCAAGGCGGTCGAGGAGAACAACATCGACCTCGGCCTCGTGACGCTGCCGGCCGGCGGCCGCTCGCTCGAGGTCACGCCGGTGTGCGACGACGAGTTCGTGCTGGTCGCGCCGCGCGACATGGTGCTGCCGGCACGCATCACCGCCGCCGTGCTGGCGCGGTTGCCGGTGATGGCCTACGAGCCCGGCGGCAACACGCGGCGCCTCGTCGACGACTGGTTCGCGCGCAGCGGCATCACGCTGCAGCCGGTGATGTCGCTGGGCAATGACGAGGCGATCAAGGCGATGGTGGCGGCCGGGCTGGGCTGCGCGATCCTGACCGCGATGCCGGCCGAGCGGGAGCGGCGCAGCGGCGCGCTGCAGGTGCGCTCGCTGTCACCGCGGCTGCACCGCACGCTGGCGATCGTCGTGCGGCGCGACAAGAAGCTGCACCGCGTGCTCGGCGAGACGATCGCGGCGCTGAAGCAGCTGGGTTAGATCCTGTTGACCTAAGGCTGCGGGTGGCCGATCGGCGCGGCGACGGACCGGCCCACCCCATGCTCAGACACCCAGCCGACCAGCCACAGGCCGGCGAGGATGCCGGCCGCCGCGGCCGCCTGCGTCAGGCCCGGCATCCGGTGCGCGTTCCACAGGAAGACGCTGGTCGCGCCGAGCAGCACCAGGAACAGCCCGCCGGCCACGAGCGCCGCCGCGCGCGAGCGGTGCGGGTCGTACTTGCGGCGCGCCGCGAGATCGAACGCCGGCTTCGGGAAGCGCTCGGCCACGTCGGCCGGCCGCCAGCCCGGCGGCTCGATCCACACCCGCAGCTTGTCGCGCCAGCGCCGCGCATGCCAGGCGTCCTGGAAGAGGTCCCAGTAGACGTGCAGGTTGGCCCACAGCGGGTTCCAGCTCGCGAGCGGCGTGCGCGTGCCGTAGACGCAGGGCTCGGCATCGTCTTCCTCGATGAAGCTGCCGAACAGGCGGTCCCAGACGATCAGGATGCCGCCGTAGTTCTTGTCCAGGTACTTGTCGTTGACGGCGTGGTGCACCCGGTGGTTGCTGGGCGCGCAGAACCAGCGGTCGAACCAGCCGAGCCGGCCGATCTGCTGCGTGTGCACCCAGTACTGGTAGAGCAGGTCGACCAGCGCGACGACGCCGAACACCAGCGGCGGGAAGCCCGCCACCGCCATCGGCAGGTAGAAGATCCAGCCGAACAGCCAGCCGGTGCTGGTCTGGCGCAGCGCGGTCGACAGGTTGTACTCCTCGCTCTGGTGGTGCACCGCATGCGCAGCCCACAGCACCGCGACGGTGTGCCCGAGCCGGTGGTGCCAGTAGTAGCAGAAGTCGTAGACCAGCAGGCCGGCGACCCAGACCCACGCCGCGTCCTGCGGCAGCGGGTGCAGCGCGAGCGTCTCGAACACGAGCGCGTAGAGGCCGACCATCAGCAGCTTGCTGAACACGTTCAGCACCTGGCTCATGATGCCCAGGCCGATGCTGTTCAGCGCATCGGCCGTCACGTAGGTGTTGCGGCGGCGAACGATGCCGACCGCGAACTCGATGCCGATCAGCAGCAGGAACAGCGGCGTCGCGAGGACGATGATCTGGGAATCGGTCATCCGGCGATGGTGACGCGCCCGGCGCGCCGCGACCACGGGACTTTCACCGCCCTCGGGTCGGGTTCAGACCAGGCAGCCGCGCGCGTCGACCGGCCACACGCCTTCGACGACGCCGCCGGCCAGCCCGCCGCGCACCGCGACATACCGGTCGTGCAGGTTGACCGTCGGATCGCAGTGCCCCGGCACCAGCCAGACCGTGTCGCCCAATTCCGGCAACGCATCGCGCCCCGGGTGCAGGATGCCGTGCTCGTCGCCGCCGTTGGCGAACACCAGGTCGCGCTGCCAGGGGCACGGCAGCCCGCTGTCGATCGCATGCGACTTGTGGCCGGCGTCGACCACCGCATGCGACGCGCCGCGGCTCACCACCTGGCTCTTGACGAACAGCGCATGCTCGAACACCGGCGCGCCCGGCGCCGGCTGGTTGTCGGCGTAGTCGCGGTCCATGAACAGGTAGCTGCCGGCCTGCAGTTCGCCGTACACGCCGCTGGCGGCCTCGAACGCGAAGCTGCCGGTGCCGGCGCCGGTGACCAGCGGGCACGCGATGCCGGCCCCGGTGATCGAGGCCTGCGCGGCCCGCACCAGCGCCACCGCATGGCGGATGGCCGCCGCGCGCTCGTCGGCGGAGCGCAKGTGCTGGGCCTTGCCGTGGTAGGCCTGCAACCCGGCGAAGCGCAGGCCGTGCGACACCACCTGGTGCGCGAGCGCGCCGGCCGCGGCGGGTGCCACGCCGCAGCGGCCCTGCCCGACGTCGATCTCGACGAACACGTCGAGCGACGTGCCGGCCGCCTTCAGCGCGAGCGCGAGGCGGTCGATGCCGAGTGATGAGTCGACAGCGATCGCGAGCCGGATGCGGCCGGCCAGTGCCGCCACGCGCGCCAGCTTGGCCGCGTCGACGATCTCGTTGCTGATGTAGATGTCGGCGACGCCGCCGGCCGCCAGCGCCTCGGCCTCCGACAGCTTCTGCACGCACACGCCGACCGCGCCGGCCGCGACCTGCAGCGCGGCGATGCGGGCGCTCTTGTGCATCTTCGCGTGCGGGCGCAGCTTCAGGCGGTGCTCGCGGGCGAACGCGGCCAYGCGCGCCAGGTTGCGCTCCATCGCGTCGAGGTCGATCACCAGTGCCGGTGTCGGCACGGCCGCGACCGGGTCGCCGACGCGCGGCTGCATCATGCCGCGTGCCCTGCGCGGTCGGTGGCGGCCAGGCCGGTCGCGTTGCCGGGGTCGTCGAGCGACGGGCCGTCCAACCCGCCCAACCC
>NZ_JBFUCB010000568.1:0-3976 GCF_056405435.1 Rhizobacter sp. P1_G5
GCGCAGTGGGAAACGTTCATCGCCAACGAGGCGACGTATCTGAAGGTGTTTGCGGTCGCCGAGGAGGCGTGCGGTTGGAGAAACCCGGCGAAGGCGACGCTGGAGACCGAGCGCGAGCGGTCCATCCGCATCGGACGCGAGGGTGAGCACCAAGTGCCAACGCAGCGCGTGATGTCAGGCTCCGAGATGCTCGAGGAGCTGGTGTTCATCGCCGAAGGCTCGCGTGTCGCCTTTTTGCACGAGCCGCGCTTCGCGCTGCCGTTCGCCGAGTTCAAGAACTTCACAGCCGCCTCGGTCGAGAAGGTCAAGGGCTCGAAGAACTCGACGCGCAAGGTGCACCGCACGGCGCTGTGGCTGGAGAGCGCCGACCGCAAGACCGTGCGCACTCAGACTTTCGCGCCTGGGCGCGGTGCCATATGCGACAGCCCCGAGGGCGACAGCGCGCTCAATCTGTGGCGTGCTCGTTCGGCCACCGTGCCGGAGAACTGGGCCGAGCTCGCGGCGCCGTTCCTCGAGCACGTAGCCTACCTCGTGCCCAACGTGGCCGAGCGCGAGCGCTTTCTCGATTGGCTCGCCCACATCGAGCAGGCGCCGGGCGTGCTGCCGCACACGCACTACCTGCTGGTGGCCAAGCAGACCGGCATCGGGCGCAACTGGTTGGCATACGCGCTGGCTCGCTGCTTCGCCGGTTACACCGCGCTCGGCTTCGACTTGGCCGAGTCACTGCGCACCGGGTTCAATGGCGCGTTGTCGCAGCGGCTTCTCGTGGTCGTCGATGAGCTGCACGAAGGGGGGCCAGGCGGGGCGACGCGTGCCGGCGCCGAAAAGCTGAAGAGCCTGCTCACCGAGAGCACCCGTCGGATCAATCCCAAGTACGGCCGTCAGCACACCGAGTTCAACGCGTGCCGGTTCCTGATGTTCTCGAATCATGAGGACGCGCTGCCGCTGGCCGAGAACGACCGACGCGTCGTGGTGATAGAGAACCCCGGCGAGCGGCGCGGCGCCGACTACTACAAGCAGCTCTATCGGTTGCTCGATGAACCGGGGCTCGGTGCCGCACTGGCGGAGGCCTTCCGGCAGCGCGACATCAGCGGGTTCAACCCCGGCGAGATCGCGCCCATGAACGCGGCCAAGGCCCGGACCATCCGCGCCGGGCGCAGTGAGATGGAGGCGGCGGTGCGGGACATCGCTGCCGAATGGCACTCGGACTGCATTACGTCGAGCCGACTGCAGTTGGCTGTGTCCGACGCGCTCGGCGGGCGCGTCGGCTCCACGCAAGGCGCCTGCGTCGCTGCCGCGCTGGTGAAGTACAGCGGCCGTGTGAAGGTGGCCGGCATCGCTCACCACATCTGGATCCTGCGCAACGCAGTGCAGTGGGCAAGTGTCCGGCCGGCCGAAATCGCTGCCGAGGTGCTGCGGGCGGAGGAGATCATCGCGCGCGACGAGTTCGCGTAGCCCTCGGCCGGTTCCACAGTTCCAGAGTTCCACCGTTTTGATAAAGAAACTATGAAGATGTTTTTCATCTCTCTCTCTACAAAGAGTACGGAAGCGGTGGAACTGTGGAACTGTGGAACCGGGCGCGAGGGCGAACGAACTGCCGGAAGGCGGCAACCCGCGCAGCAATGCGAACCACGAGGAGGACAAGCGATGCGTATTGAACTGATTCCCTGCAACGCCCGCGGCTGGCGCATGGGGGAGGGGCATCACCTGTCTCGCCATCCTGATGCTCTCGTGGCCGAGGCGCGCGCCGCTCGTGCAGGCGGGGCGACCTACGCTGCGATCGGTGCGGCCTTGGGCGTGAGCGCGTCGACGATCTGCCACTGGTGCCTCGGCGCGCGACGAAAGCCGGCGGCCCGCCTGGTCGCGAAGAGGGTTGCGACATGAAAACGGATCATCAATCCGTCCGGCTTTCCTATGGCTGCGAGACGCCACCCACCGCGTGTAGGCAGACGCGTAGGCCCGACGCGCCATCAATCGAGCGATTGCTGCAGATGCGCCGGGCGCTGAACGCGGGTTACCTGGTGCGCTTTCAGCACCTTGACGGCACACACGAGGCGCTGACGGTGGGGCAGGTGGAGCAACTCCTGGGCGAGGTGCTGGCATGACCGACGATATCGACAACATCCCCGACGCCGAAGCGTTCCGACGCCTGGCGCAGCTGGGCATCACCGATCCCGCCTTGCGGCGCTGGCTCGGCAAGAAGCAGCTCGAGTGCGCGCGGGCTCGGCTCGACCCCCGGGTCTTTGCCTACGCCGGCCGTCGGCACGAGTACCTGCTGGGGGTGGCTTCCGAGCCCGTGCCGTGGTGCTCCAAGGGCGCTGGCGCCCGCGCGCTGGCCTTCGCGGCGCTGAACCCTGGGCGGTGGGTGCCCCTTGGTCGCCGGCGCAGCGTGCGCGCCTGGCATGCAGCTGTGCACGATGCCGTCGAGGCGATCGCCCGCGTCGACCTCGCCACCGCCAACCTACTCGCGTCGGCCTCGCGGCGCTCCGGGCCAGGGCTGCACCTGCGTCGCTGCCCTGATGGCTCGGTGGAGGCGCAGTGGTGCTCTCCACCCAACGTGGCCCTCGTTGTAGCGACACCCTGACATTGCCCTGACCTTGTGGGCGGGGGACGCGCGCCCGCCGACCATGCTGGGCATGAAAACACCCAGCACAACCCCCGCCAGCAAGGCCGCGGTGCTCGCCACCGCGATCRCAACGCGCCAAGCCGGCATCGTCGAACTGCGCAAGCAGCACGGCGCGCTAGTCGACCTGCTCGTCGACAAGCCCGACGACCCCAAGCTGTACGAACAGCTCGAGAAGGTTGGCATCGAACTCTTGAGCGCCGAAGCCAGGCTTCGCAGCCTGGAGCAAGCGGCGGAGAAGGCCCGCGACGATGAGCGCGCGGCGGCCCGCGACACTGCGCGCCTGGCGACCGAGGCGCAGCGCGCAGCTGTGCTGAAGGCGGCTGCAGACCGTGAGCGCTTGGCCAACGCGGTGGACCTTGCGGGCGCCGCGTTCGTCAAGGCGCTGCGTGATCTGCGTGAGGCATCCGCCCCAATCACCAACGGCGTGACCGCGGTCATGCGCACCCGAGTCGAACCCGGCCAGTACCTGAACGCGGTGTCGCAGTCGCTGCCTCACGCCAACGCTACCGCGCGACCGTTCGCCACGGCGCTGGCCGAGCGCATCCGGGAGGCGGTCGCTGTCATCGGCTCCGAGCCCATGAACGACCTGCTGGTCATCAACGCCTTCGCGGAGACCCGCGCATGCACGTTCGCTGCGGCCAACGCGATGGCGCTGGCTCAGCTGGAGGCTCGCCTGTGAGCACCGACGACACGATGGCCGATCGCCTGTACCCGTCCACCCGGGAAGCTGAGTCAGCACCGGCAGCACCGGCACCGACCACCCCCGCGGCGCCCGTGACCAACGCCGCGCCCGCGCAGCCGTCCGTCAACGACATGGCCGATCGCCTCTATGGCGCGCCGGCCCCGGCCCCTGAACGCGAGGACACGCCGCGCGAGATCCTCGAGGAGCGCCGGGCCGATGCAGGGCGACGGATGTACCCGGCGTTCAAGCAGCTGGGCCATGCGATCCCGACAGAGCTGGTCGAGGCTGGTGTCGATGCTCGCGAATGGGCCGAGGTCTCGACCGACCTCGGCGGCAATCTCGATGACCTCGCGACGTTCTCTTCGCTCGCGCAAGCGCACTTCAACGAGCCCACCACAGCCGAGGTGCACGCCGGCTGGATGCAGGACAGCCAGACGCTCATCAAAGAGCGCGGCATCACTCCGGCCGAACTCAACGACGCCCGCAAGTTCGTGGCACGTGACCCCCGCCTCTTCGCGCTGCTCGACCAGGGCCTGGGATCACACCCGAAGGTCGTCGAACGCATGGTCGAGCTCGCGCGCACCGCGCGCCGTGCCGGCCGCTTGAAGTAACCCCACCAACCGGAGCCGCCCACCATGGCAACTCGCACCTTCACCCTGAACAACAAC
>NZ_JBFUCB010000569.1:0-3974 GCF_056405435.1 Rhizobacter sp. P1_G5
GTTCCATGGGGGCCGCTGGGTTGGGAGTGCTTCTCGCGGCGGCCGGCTTGCTGGCCGCCGTTTTCATTTCACTCGGCACCTGGCAGGTGCAGCGGCTGGCCTGGAAGCTGGACCTGATCGAGCGGGTCGAGCAGCGGGTCCGTGCGGCGCCGGTCGAGGCGCCCGCCGGGCCCGTCACCGCGGCGGCCGATGAATACCGGCACGTCGTGCTGCACGGCCGCTTCCTGCACACGCAAGRGACGCTCGTGCAGGCCGTCACCGAGCAAGGCCCCGGCTGGTGGCTGCTGACGCCACTGCAGCAGGCCGACGGCCGCAGCGTGCTGGTCAACCGCGGCTTCGTCACCACCGGATCGAAAGCCCTCGCCGCGCGCCCCGACGGCGAGGTCGCCCTCACCGGCCTGCTGCGCCTGACCGAGCCGCGCGGCGGCTTCCTGCGCCACAACGATCCCGCTGCCGGCCGCTGGTTCTCGCGCGACGTGGCGGCCATCGCCGCGGCGCGAGGGATCCCGAACGCCGCCCCCTATTTCGTCGACGCCGATGCAGGCTCGGACGCGTGGCCGGTCGGCGGCCTGACCGTCGTCAGCTTCCACAACAACCACCTCGTCTACGCCCTCACCTGGTTCGGCCTCGCCGCGATGGTGGCAGGGGCGGCGTGGATGCTGCGACCCGGCGGCCGCTGGTCGAGGGAGAATCCGCTCTCCCAGGCCTCCGCCAGCGCAGTCCCCCACGATGCCCCTCACGGCTGACTCCATCCCGCCGCAGCACATCACCATCGGCCCGCCCGCGCCGTGGGTCACCACGACCGTCGGCGTTGCCGATGCCGGCCTGAAGAACATGCAGCAGCTGATCCAGCTGCGCTGGATCGCGGTGGTCGGCCAGGTCGCCACGATCGCCACCGTGCACTTCGGTTTCGGCATCCGGCTTCCGCTGGAGCACATGCTCGCGGTGCTGTACTGCCTGGTCGCGTTCAACCTGGTCAGCGTGCTGCGGCTGCGCAACCGGCGGCCGGTGCTGCACGTGGAGCTGCTGGTCGCGCTGCTGGTCGACGTGGGCATGCTGACCGCCCAGCTGTACCTGAGCGGCGGCGCGACCAATCCGTTCGCCTTCCTGTACCTGCTGCAGGTGATCCTCGGCGCGGTGCTGCTGAAGCCCCGCTACACCTGGGTGCTGGTGGTCGTCACCAGCGTTTGCTTCGCCGGGCTCGGGCTGTATTACCGGCCGCTGGACATCCCGCTCGACCACGTGCGCGGCCTGTCGAGCCCGTTCGTGCTCGGGCTGCTGCTGTGCTTCGCGCTGAACGCGGCGCTGCTGGTCACCTTCATCACCCGCATCCAGCGCAACCTGCGCGCCCGCGATGCGCGGCTGGCCGACCTGCGCCAGCGTGCCGCCGAAGAGGAGCACATCGTCCGCATGGGCCTGCTCGCCTCGGGCGCGGCGCACGAGCTGGGCACGCCGCTCGCGACGCTGGCGGTGATCCTCGGCGACTGGCGCCGGCTGCCGCACTTCAGCTCCGACCCCGAGCTGCTGGAAGAGGTGGTCGAGATGCAGACGCAGCTGGAGCGCTGCAAGGCGATCGTCAGCGGCATCCTGCTGACGGCCGGCGAGGCGCGCGGCGAATCGTCGGAGGCGACCACGCTCGCGACCTTCCTCGACGAGCTGGTGCGCGACTGGCGCCGCACGCGGCCGGTCAAGGCCTTCGCGTACGAGAACCGCTTCGGCGACGACCTGCCGATGGTGTCCGATTCGGCGATCCAGCAGATGATCTGCAACGTGCTCGACAACGCGCTGGAGGCCTCGCCGCAGTGGCTGCGGCTCGATGTCGAGCGTGCCGGCGACGCGCTGACCCTGACGGTGACCGATGCCGGCAAGGGCTTCGCACCCGGCCTGCTGGAAACGCTGGGCCAGCCCTACCGCTCGACCAAGGGCCGGCCGGGCGGCGGGCTCGGGCTGTTCCTGGTGGTCAACGTGGCGCGCACGATCGGCGGCACGGTGGAGGCCGCGAACCGGCCGGAAGGCGGCGCGATGGTCAAGATCACGCTGCCACTGTCGGCGATCGTGCTGGAGCCCGAAGACGAACCCGAAGAAGATGACGAGGAAGTGAGCGAGAGCCATGGACAACGCTGAACGCCGCCTGCTGATCGTCGAGGACGACGCCTCGTTCGCGCGCACGCTCGGGCGCTCGTTCGAGCGGCGCGACTACCACGTCACGCTCGCCGCGAGCCTCGAAGACGTGRGCACCGCGCTGCAGGCCGGGTCGCCGGGCTTCGCGATCGTCGATCTGAAGCTCAATGGCGATGCCTCGGGGCTGGCCTGCGTGCAGGCCCTGCATGCGCACGACCCGAAGATGCTGATCGTCGTGCTGACCGGCTTCGCGAGCATCGCGACCGCGGTCGAGGCGATCAAGCTCGGCGCCTGCCACTACCTGGCCAAGCCGTCGAACACCGACGACATCGAGGCCGCGTTCGGCCGCGCGGCCGGCACCACCGAGGTCGAGCTGACGAACCGCGCCAGCTCGATCAAGACGCTGGAGTGGGAACGCATCCACGAGACGCTGGCCGAGACCGGCTTCAACATCTCCGAGACGGCGCGGCGGCTGGGCATGCACAGGCGCACGCTGGCGCGCAAGCTGGGCAAGCAGCAGGTGAAGTAGCACCTCACGGCGCGCGGAACATCCAGCGCGCGTTGTCGCCGGCGCAATCCCACTGCTGGATCGCCGCGCCATCCAACGTCGACACGTTGCTCACGTCCAGGCACTTGTTGCTGTGCGAGGCGCGCAGGTAGAAGTAGCCGCCGCCCTGGTCCTCCAGCTTGAACAGCTGGTTCGCGCCGCCGGTGCAGGTCCATTGCTGCACCACCGCGCCGTTGGCGGTGCTGACGCCGGTGATGTCGGCGCACTTGCCGCTCGCCACCGAGCGCAGCTGCCACAGCCCGTTGCCACTGCCCTGCGCGACCCACTGCTGGTTGCTGCTGCCGCCGTAGCTCCATTGCTGCAGCGCCGCGCCGTCGGTCGTGGCGCGCTCGCGCACGTCGAGGGCACGGCCGCTGTGCTTCGCGACGATCGCATAGGTCTGGCCGGAGACCGGGCCGGTGGTGGGATTGGTCGGCGGATTCGTGGGCGGGTTGGTCGGCGGATTCGTCGGCGTGTTGGTGCCGGTCGAGTCCTCGAACTGCAGCCAATCGAGGTTGGCGACGCCCAGGCCGCCCTTCGCCACCAGGTAGAGGTTGTGCACACCGCTGCTGCGCTGGATCGGCGTCGTGACCTCCTGGAAGGTGGTCCAGCCGCCGGTGTTCGGCACCGTGACCGTGCCGACGTGCGCGCCGGTCGGGCTGTCGAGGTGCAGCTCGATCTGCTTGCCGGCATAGGCCGCATCCACCGCGAGCCGCAGCTTCAGCCGGTCGACGCCGCTGCCGAAGTCGACGTCGATGTAGCGCAGCCAGTCGCCCGCATCGAAGCTGCCGACGCCGGCCGCGTCGAAGCTGACGCCGCTTTGCGCATAGAAGTTCTCGGCCTCGAGCCTGTCGATGGCGCGCCAGTTGCCTTCGTACGGCAGGTTGCGGATCAGGCTGTTCCTGCCGGTCAGCGCCGCCTTGAACACACCGGTCAGCATCGTGTTCGGCGCCATGTTCTTCTCGACATCCCAGCTGCGCCACTTCGATTCGATCGTCGCGTACGAATCGGTCGCGACGTTCGGCGTGTTGGCGCTGGCGTTGGTGCTGTTGTAGAGCGCCCAGTTGCCGACGTTGGTGCCCTTGTAGGTCCAGCTCGTCCAGTGCCAGCCGGCCGCGTTGTACTTGCCCAGCGCGTAGTCCCAGCTGCTCTGCAGGTTGAACAGCATGAACTCGCCGACGTAGTGCGGCACGTTGTACGACAGGTACTGCTTCTCCTGCGCGATCTTGCTGTCGGTGAAGCTCGCCTGCGCCTGGTAGTTCGAGTCGTTGCCCCAGTTGTAGTAGTGGAACTCGTAGATCACGTT
>NZ_JBFUCB010000570.1:0-3970 GCF_056405435.1 Rhizobacter sp. P1_G5
GCGACACGCTGACCGTGCTCGAGCGGCACCAGCAGCTGTCGCAGTGGAAGGCGCGCGGCCGGCTGGCACGCGAGCGCATGAAGCTCAAGCGCGGCGAGGATTGAAGGGCTGCGCGGCGCCGCCCGGGGCGTCGC
Organism: Rhizobacter sp. P1_G5; assembly: GCF_056405435.1. Lineage (NCBI taxonomy): Bacteria > Pseudomonadati > Pseudomonadota > Betaproteobacteria > Burkholderiales > Sphaerotilaceae > Rhizobacter > Rhizobacter sp. P1_G5. The sequence continues at coordinate 135 of NZ_JBFUCB010000570.1, forward strand.
GCTTGGTCGACTTGTGGCGGTACATGCGCGCGTCGGCATGGATCAGCAGCTGGCTGCTGGACGTGATCTCCGAGCCGAACGCGATGCCGAAGCTGATGCCGCAGCCCTCGAAGCCGGCGGCGTGCAGCCGCTCCTCGAAGCGGCGCATGTCGTGTCGCGTCTCGTCTTCATGGCGCATGTCGCCGAGCACCGCGAACTCGTCGCCGCCGAGCCGGAACACCGTCATGTCGCGGTCGCGCAGCGTCTGCAGCTGGCGCGAGAACTCGCACAGCAGCGCATCGCCGTGCGCATGGCCGCGCTCGTCGTTGATGCGCTTCAGGCCGTCGAGGTCGATCATCACCAGCATCAGCCCGGCCGACGAGTCGGCGGCCGTCAGCTTCGACAGCGTGCGGTCGAACGCATGGCGGTTGCCGATGCCGGTCAGCGAATCGGTGCTGGCCTGGTCGAGCGCGCGGTGCAGCTGCACCATGTAGCCGTCCTTCTCGAGCGCGAGCAGCCGGATCTTGTCGGCCAGCGCGAAGGCCAGCAGGATCGCGTCGGCGGTGCTGCCCAGCAGCGTGATCAGCTCCGGGTTGCGCACCATGTCCTGGCTCAGGCCGAGGTTGGCCGGCAGGATCACCAGCGCCGGCAGCAGCAGCGCGAGGAAGGCCGCGAGGAAGTAGCGTGCCGGCAGGTAGCCCGACCACAGCCGCACGAGCCCGGCGATGAGCGCGAGCGTCAGCGAGATCGAGATCACGATCGTCGCCAGCGTGTGCGCCCATGACACCGCGATGAAGCAGCTCGGCAGCAGCACCAGCGCCAGCACCAGGTTGGCATGGCCCGCCCACGCGAGCCGCGGGTTGGCTTCTCGCAGCTGCAGGAACTCGATGTAGAAGAGGGTGTTGAACACCACCATCAGGAAGAACGGCAGGTAGTGCCACTGCAGCCCGTGCCAGCCCAGCCACTGCGCCGGGATGTGGAAGGTCAGCCCCCAGCCGGCCGTGGCCGCCACCAGGTACAGCGCGTAGTACAGCAGCGCCTTGTCGCGCGTGCCGAGGAACATGAAGAGGTTGTAGAGCGCGAGCGTCAGCAGCGCGCCGAGCGCGAACAGCGCCAGCACGTTCTCCGAGATCACGGTGCGGCGGTACTCGGCCTTGGTCTGGATGTCGATGCCGGGCAGCCGCGCGAAGTAGCGGCTGTCGATGCGCAGCAGCACGTGCGCCGAGCTGCCGCGCGGCAGCGTGATGTCGCTGCCGTAGTGCAGCATGTAGGGCGTGTCGGCGTGGTAGCCGGTCACGAAGGTCTGCGGCGGCTGGCCGCCGACGTAGATCCATCCGCCGACGTGCTCCATCAGGCTCGCATGCGGGTCGATCACCCACTGCGTTGCCGGCGAGTCGTTGCGCACCGTCGCATGGAACCAGTAGCGCCCGCCGAGCAGCGACACATGGTCCACCGGCGTCTTGCGCGCGAGCCAGTCGGCCAGCCGGTCGACGTCGGGCGGCTCCTCGTTCGCCTCGGCGAGGTAGAACTGGCCGCTGCGGGTCAGCTCCACCGGCTCGGTCGGCGACACCGCCGTCTGCGCGAGCACGCTGCCGGCCATCAGCCACAGCAGCCCCGCGATCCAGGCAGACAGGCACGATCGCAGGCTGCGGGCGTGCGGTGCGTGGCGGGACGGGCTTCTCATGAAGGGGTCGACTGTAACAACAAGCATCAGCCGCGGCCCTGAAGCGTTCTTAAACGTCCCGCTCGCCGACGATCACCGCCGGATGGCCGCAGATCGCGCGCGCGGTCTGCATGCCGGCCATCGTCGCCGCCTCGACGCAGCCGGCGTTCAGCCCGGTGCGGATCCAGTCGCCGGTGACGAACAGGTTCGAGAAGCCGGTGCCGTCGGTCGCCAGGCGGTAGCGGCTGCTGCCGACCACCGACAGCACGTAGCGCTCCGACGGATCGACGTTGGCGCGCCAGTACTGGCTGTCGAAGCGTGCCGGCCCGACGGCGCCGGACGGGTCGACCAGCAGCGGCCAGCGGAAGCCCTCCGCCGTCACGGCCTTCGGCCACAGCGTGCCGATGCGCCGCTGCAGCTGCTCGATCGCCCCTTGCTTGACCTGCTCGGCCATGCGCTTCGGGAACGCGTGGTCGCTGTACGGCGGGTAGCTCGCGAGCGGCAACGCGCTGCAGAAGTACGAGACGTTCTTCGGCGCGATCGCCGGCGGCCACGCTTCGCGGCACAGCAACTGGTCCATCGGCGCCCAGGTGTCGAAGGGCTCGCTGAACGAACTGAGCACCGGCTGCTGGCCGTCGGGGCCCGTCAGCGTCCAGCCGAGCTCGTGCAGGTCGCGGTTCAGCCACACCTGGTAGGCCTGGGTCGCGACTGCCTTCACGTGCTCGCACGACGCGGCCAGCGCCGGGCTGCGCGCGACGAGCTGCGGGCACAGTTGCGCGACCGATGCGGCCGAAATGCCGAAGACCACCTGGTCGAAATCCTCGCCGAGCTTCAGCGTGCGCGTCGGCAGCGGCTGCCCGAACGCGGCGGCATACACCTCGGGCCAGTCGCTCCAGTTCGATTCGAGGTTGATGCCGTGGCGGCGCATCAGCGCGACCTGCGCGGCGTCGAGCTRCTCGAAGCGCGGCGCGCTCGGCCAGCAGGCCAGGCCGTTCACGTCGACCAGCGGAGCGTAGGCCTGCGCCGGGTCGGCGAGCGCCGCCTGGCGCGTCATGCGGATCTCGGCAACCTTCTTGCCGGCGGCATCGGGCACCAGCTCGTCGACCTTGTGGAAGAACTCGAACTTCACGCCGCGTTCCTTCAGCAGCTGGTAGAACGGCGTGAACACCACGTCGCCCATGCCGGCCTGCATCTTCCACATGATCGCGCCGTGGTAGTCGAAGGCCACGCGCAGCATGCCGCGCAGCATCGTGCCGGCCTCGATGTCCGGCTTGTCGAAGTTGCCGTCCTCGTAGGCGAACACCAGGTCGTAGAAGCCGACCACCGGCGCCGAGCGCACCGTCACCTGCGGGTTCGCGCCGTGGCGCGTCAGCCAGGCCTGGAAGTCCTCGCCGTTGATCACGTCGAAGCCCTTCGTCAGCACCTCGTCCTCGATCATGCCGATGATGCTGGTCAGGCCCAGGTCGGCGCAGATGTAGAGGCGGCGCAGGTCGTCGGCGATGCCGCTGTCGGCCAGCAGGCCGTTGAAGCGCGCATGCAGCCAGGTGCGCACGCATTTCAGCGCGCTCGACTGCAGCAGGTGGTGGCCGGGGTCGTGGTCGCGCAGCGCGGCCGGCAGGTCGGCGCTGAAGCGCTGCAGCGCGGCGAACGCGACGCCGACATCGCTGCACAGCGACAGCACGTCGTCCTCGACGTGCGCGGCGAGCCGGTGCAGCCAGCTGCCCACAGGGAGGTTGGCCAGGACGTCGGCAGGGATCGCACGATGCGCCGGGCCGAGCTCGCCATGCGCCTCGGCATCCTTCAGCTCGCCCAGCCACTGCTTGATCCACTCGTAGCCGACCTGCACGATCTGCCACAGGTCCAGCGTCTCGTCGCCCTGGCCGGGCTCGCCGGGCATCGCCGGGGTCTCGATCGGCCACAGCTTCCAGTCACCTTTCACACGCTCGGTCAGCGTGATGAATTGCTGCGGCTTGAAGGCGTCACGCCAGGTGCGCAGCGGCGCGCCTTCGGGGCGGTCGAGCAGCTCGTAGGCGCGCTGGATGGTCTTGAAGGCGTTGGCGTAGAAGCCGAACCAGATGTGCAGCCCGTGTTCCTCGATGCGCTGGCCGAGCGCGGCATTGCGCCCGCTCGCGCCCTTGCCGCCGAGCCGCCAGCCCATCTGGTAGACGGTGATGTCGCAGGCATTGCGCCAGCC
>NZ_JBFUCB010000571.1:0-3933 GCF_056405435.1 Rhizobacter sp. P1_G5
AGATGCCCAGCAGTGCATCGCTGTGCCGCTGCGACGGCGCGTCATCGACGCCGTCGCCGGCGATCAGCTCCGCATAGTTGAAGTCGTCGCCGGTGTACATGCGCACGCCGGGCGGCAGGCGGCGGCGCATCGCGATCTCGCGGTCCTTGTCGAGCAGCGAGATCTTGATGCCGTCGACCTTCGCCGGGTTCGCCTCGATCACCGCCAGCGCGGTGTCCATCGCGCGGTCGACGTCGGCGCTGCCCCAGTAGCCGGCCAGCGCCGGGTCGAACATGTCGCCCAGCCAGTGCAGGATCACCGGCTCGCGGGCCTGGCGCAGCAGGCGGCCGTAGACCTGCACGTAGTCGTCCGGGCCGCGCGCCACGCGGGCCAGCGCGCGGCTGGCCATCAGGATCAGGCGGCCGCCGAGCTTCTCGATCGCGGCCATCTGTTCCTCGTAGGCGCGCAGCACGTCGTCGATGCCGCGGGCCGCGTCGGGCGCCAGTTGATCGGTGCCGCAACCGCTCGCGATGCGCGCGCCCGGCAGGTCGCGCGCCGCGTCGAGCGAGCGCGCGATCAGTTCGAGCGAGGTCGGCCAGTCCAGCCCCATGCCGCGCTGTGCGGTGTCCATCGCCTCGGCCACGCCCAGGCCCATGCGCCACAGGCGCTGGCGGTACGCAAGGGTCGCGTCCCAGTCGATCGCGCAGCCCAGCCACGGGTCGATCGCCGCGCGGGCATCCGCCACCACGTGCGCGGCCGAGAAGGCGATGCGGTTGAAGACCGGCGCGGCCGGCGCGCGCCAGGCCTCGCGGCCGCTCAGCGTGTAGCGCGCGAGGCCGCCATCGGCAGCGGGGAGGTTCAGCGACAGGTCCATCGCGTCACACCCCCAGCGCCGGCACGTCGACCCAGCGCCGCTCCTTCCAGCTTTTCAGCGCCGCCTCCACCAGCTGCACGCCCTTGGCCCCTTCGGGCAGCGTGAAGCGGTACGGCGCGTCCTCGGCCACGTGGCGCAGGAACTGCTCCCACTGCAGCTTGAAGCCGTTGTCGTACGGCTGCGTATCGGGCACCTCCTGCCACTGCTCGAAGAACGGCATGGTCTGGCGCGTGTCGGGGTTCCACACCGGGCGCGGCGTGTTCACGCGCGCCTGGCTGCGGCAGTCGGTCAGCCCGGCCACCGCCGAGCCGTGCGTGCCGTCGACGTGGAAGGTGACCAGGTCGTCGCGCCGCACGCGCGTCACCCACGAGCTGTTGACCTGCGCGATCACGCCGCCGGCCAGCTGGAAGGTCGCGTAGGCGGCGTCGTCGGCCGTCGCGCGGTACGGCTTGCCGGCTTCATCGAAACGTTCCGGGATGTGCGTGGTGCCGAGGCACGACACCGCCTGCACCTCGCCGAACAGGTTGTCCAGCACGTAGCGCCAGTGGCACACCATGTCGAGGATGATGCCGCCGCCGTCTTCCTGCCGGTAGTTCCACGACGGCCGCTGGATCGGCTGCAGGTCGCCCTCGAACACCCAGTAGCCGAACTCGATGCGCACCGACAGGATGCGGCCGAAGAAGCCGGCGCGTTTCAGCATGTCGAGCTTGCGCAGGCCGGGCAGGAACAGCTTGTCCTGCACCGCGCCGTGCTTCACGCCGGCCTGCTGCGCGAGGCGGCACACCTCCAGCGCCTCGGACAGGTTGGTCGCGATCGGCTTCTCGCAGTAGACATGCTTGCCGGCGCGGATCGCCTGCGCGAGCAGCGTCGGGCGCATCTGCGTGGTGCCGGCGTCGAAGAACACGGTGTCGGCGCGGTCGGCCATCGCGGCATCGAGGTTGGTGCCCCAGCGCGCGATGCCGTGGGCCTTCGCCAGCGCCTCGATCTTGCCGGCATCGCGGCCGATCAGCACCGGGTCGGGCATCAGCCGGTCGCCGTTGGCGAGCGCCACGCCGCCCTGCTGGCGGATCGCGACGATCGAGCGGATCAGGTGCTGGTTCATGCCCATGCGGCCGGTGACGCCGTGCATGATCAGACCGAGTCGTTGTGTGGCCATGGGGCTCCTTGCGGGGTCGGACGATGAGGATTCAGACGAGGGCGGCTGCCTGCGACAGCGGCTGCATCGCCGACCAGTCTGGCGTGGCCGCGTGGGCGTAACCGGGGCCGRCCAGCGAATGGAGATCGATGCGGCCGCCGGCGATGCGCAGCCGCCCGTCGCCGTCGTACAGGTCGGGATGGGCCCGCACGAAGGCCTGGCGTTCGGCGGCCGGCGCGGCACCGAAGCCGTCGGCGTAGTGGTGGCCGTTGCGCTCGGCATGATCCAGGCCCAGCAGCGCGGCCAGCGCCAGGTCCTGCTGCACCGCGAGGCCGGCCTGGCAGGTCAGGTCCTCGGCCGACATGAACCACGCCGGCGCCTGGCCGTCGCGCCGCGCGGCCTGGTTCCAGCGTTCGCAGCGCGCGCGGTTGACGAGCGACTTGTAGAAGCCCTTGCAGCCCTTGCTCGACACGCCTTGCCAGCCGGCGTCGCGGCCGCGCACGAAGGCGTCCAGCGTGCCGTCGGCCTCGTCCATCAGCAGCGGGCAGGGCAGGGGTGGCAGCGCGCCGTCGAACGAGCGATCGCGGGGCAGCGGCTGCTCCAGGTACAGCAGCGCATCGGGCCGCGCGGCGTATGCCGGCAGCGAAGCCAGCCGCGCGAACAGCTCGGAGATCGCCGCCGTGTCGCCGTACTGCTCATTGCCGTCGAGCGTGTAGCGGTGGCCGGGCGCATCTCGGTCGAGCACCGCCAGCACCTCGGCGAGGCGTTGCACGTCGGCCCGCGGATCGCCGCCGAGCTTGATCTTGAACACCCGGTGCCCGTAGCGCGCGATCACCGCCGGCAGGCTCACCGGCAGCGGGCCGGCGTCCTCGGGCAGCGGCTGCAGTGCATCGAGCAGGCCCACGGTGTGGCGGGCCTCGATGCGCAGCCGCGGTGGCACCAGCGTCGGGAGCCAGCCGTTCCAGTCGAAGCCGCGCAGGTCGGGCAGCAGCGCGCTGGGCTGCAGGCCGATCGCGTTGCGCGCGACCGCCTCGAACACCGACACACCGAGCGCCCGGCACAGCGCGTCGAGCACCGCGCGGTCGACCAGCGCCGCGCCGAAGGCGCTCGACAGCTCGGTCGCTCCGGCGTGGCGGCCGGCGTCGGCCAGCGCGGCTGCATGGCGCTGGAACAGCTCGAACGCACTGGCCGACGCATCGCCGGCGTAGGCCTGCACCGTGCGCTCGACGGCGTTGGCCAGGTGCTCGACGTTCTGCGCGTGCGAGAAACCGGCGCGCTTGTCGAACCACTTCGGCACCATCAGTTCGGCCGCGTGGCCTTGCCAGCTGCCGCGGCCGGCCACCTCGACGGTGGCGCGCACGAAGAGCTGCGGGCAGCGATCGAGCGTGACCGCGCCGAAGCGGAACGGCAGGCGCAGCGCCACCGGCCGCACGCCGCAATCGACCGCGCGCACGACCAGCAGGATGCCCTCAATGCGCATCGAGCGACCCCTGCGCATAGAAGTGCGCGCGCAGCGTCTTCGCGTACGCGGCGAAGGCCTCGCTGCCCATCACGTCGAGCGAGCGCGGCCGCGGCAGCGCGATGTCGTACACCGCGGCGATGGCCCCCGGGCGCTCGGTCATCACCGCCACCCGGTCCGACAGGAAGATCGCCTCCGGGATGCTGTGCGTGATCAGCAGCACCGTCTTGCCGGAGGCGCCCCAGATGCGCTGCAGCTCCAGGTTCATGCGCTCGCGCGTCATCGCGTCGAGCGCGCCGAAGGGCTCGTCCATCAGCAGCACCGGCGGGTCGTGCAGCAGCGCCCGCAGGATGGCCACGCGCTGCTGCATGCCGCCCGACAGCTGCCACGGGTACTTGTTCTCGAAGCCGCGCAGCCCGGCMATCTCGATCAGCTGCTGCGCACGCTCGCGGGCTGCCGCCATCGGCTGCCCGCGGATCTCGGCCT
>NZ_JBFUCB010000572.1:0-3911 GCF_056405435.1 Rhizobacter sp. P1_G5
CCCTTGGCCTTCAGGTGCATCACGAGCGGCGTGAAGTCGCTGTCGGACGAGACGATGCCGAACGCATCGGGCTGGTCGGTGTAGAGCAGGTCCATCGCCTCGATGACCATGCCCATGTCGGTGGCGTTCTTGCCCTTGCTGTAGTCGAACTGCTGCACCGGGCGGATCGCGTACTCGTGCAGCACCGCCTCCCAGCCCTTCAGCCCGTCCTTCTTCCAGTTGCCATAGGCGCGCCGGATGTTCGCGACGCCCACCTTGGCCAGCTCGGCCAGGATCACGTCGATCTTGCTGGCGGGCGAGTTGTCGGCATCGATCAGCAAGGCGATGCGGGCGGGCTTGTCGAGCAGGGTCATGCAGTCTCCAGTTTCCAGTTCAGCGTCTCGCCGCCGCGCAGCGGCTTCAGACGGGCCTCGCCGAACGGCAGGGACTCAGGGAGTGTCCAGCTTTCGCGGCGCAGCGTCACGCGCTGCGTGTTGCGCGGCAGGCCGTAGAAGGCCGGCCCGTTGAAGCTGGCGAACGCCTCCAGCTTGTCGAGCGCCCCCGCGGCCTCGAAGGCCTCGGCATACAGCTCCAGCGCCGACAGCGCGGTGTAGCAGCCGGCGCCGCACACCGACTGCTCTTTCATCTGCGACGCATGCGGCGCGCTGTCGGTGCCGAGGAAGAACTTCGTGCTGCCCGAGGTGGCGGCCTGCACCAGCGCCTGGCGGTGGACTTCGCGCTTGAGCACCGGCAGGCAGTAATAGTGCGGCCGCAGCCCGCCCTGGAAGATCGCGTTGCGGTTGTACAGCAGGTGGTGCGCGGTGACGGTGGCGGCGGTGTGCGCATCGGCCTGCGCCACGTACTGCGCCGCCTCGCGCGTGGTGATGTGCTCGAACACCACCTTCAGTTCGGGAAAGTCGCGGCGCAGCGGCTGCATCACGGTGTCGATGAAGACCGCCTCGCGGTCGAACACGTCGACCGCCGGGTCGGTGACCTCGCCGTGCACCAGCAGCAGCAGGCCTTCGCGCTGCATCGCTTCGAGCGTCCTGTAMGTCTTGCGCAGGTCGGTCACGCCGGCGTCGCTGTTGGTGGTGGCRCCGGCCGGGTAGAGCTTGAGCGCGACGACGCCGGCCTCCTTGGCCCGCTTGATCTCGTCGGGCGGCAGGACGTCGGTGAGGTACAGCGTCATCAGCGGCTCGAAGGCCGCCCCTTCGGGCAGCGCCGCGAGGATGCGTTCGCGGTAGGCGACGGCCTGGGCGGCGGTGGTGACCGGCGGGCGCAGGTTGGGCATCACGATCGCGCGCGCGAACTGGCGCGCGGTGTCGGGCAGCACCGCGGCGAGCGCGGCGCCGTCGCGCAGGTGCAGGTGCCAGTCGTCGGGGCGGGTGAGGGTCAGGGATTCGGTCATCGGGCGATTTTCTCATTGCCCTGCTGCGCCGGCGCCTAGACTAGGTCGTGCCGCCCTTCCCTGCAAGGGCGCTCGAGGAGATCGCGATGAACACCCCGTTCCCGAGCACGCACGCCACCTGCATCCTGCCGGTCAAGGACATGGCCAGGGCACGCCGGTTCTACGAGACCGTCCTGGGGCTGGAGGCGCTGGGCGGCAAGCCGGATGGCAAGTTCGTCTACCGCTGCGGCGGCACCGAGATCGCACTGTTCCCGAAACCCGAAGGCACGAAGGCGCAGCACACGGCGCTGAGCTTCCGCGTCGACGAGATCGGGACGGCGGTCGCCGAGCTGTCGGGGCGCGGCGTGCAGTTCGCAGACTACGACCTGCCCGGGCTGAAGACCACCGACCACGTCTGCGTGCTCGGCTCCGAGAAGGCGGCCTGGTTCGAGGACCCGGAAGGCAACATCCTCTGCCTGCACCAGGACCTGTAGCCCGGACTCAGTGCTGAAGGATCTTCGAGAGGAAATCCTTCGCGCGCGGGGTGCGCTCCTCGGGCTTGCCGAAGAAGCTGTCCTTGGTGCAGTCCTCGACGATCTTGCCGGCGTCCATGAAGATCACGCGGTTGCTGACCTTCTTCGCGAAGCCCATCTCGTGCGTGACGCACATCATCGTCATGCCTTCGTTGGCCAGCTGCACCATCACGTCCAGCACCTCGCCGACCATCTCGGGGTCGAGCGCCGAGGTGGGTTCGTCGAACAGCATCACGATCGGGTCCATGCTGAGCGCGCGGGCGATCGCCACGCGCTGCTGCTGGCCGCCCGACAGCTGGCCCGGGAACTTGTCCTTGTGCGCGCTCAGGCCCACGCGGTCGAGCATCTTCATGCCGCGCACCTTGGCGTCTTCGGGCTTGCGGTTCAGCACCTTGATCTGCGCGAGCGTCAGGTTCTCGGTGACGGTGAGGTGCGGGAACAGCTCGAAGTGCTGGAACACCATGCCGACACGGCTGCGCAGCTTCGGCAGGTTGGTCTTCGGGTCGGAGATCGAGATGCCGTCGACGACGATGTCGCCCTTCTGGATCGGCTCCAGCGCGTTGACCGTCTTGATCAGCGTCGACTTGCCCGAGCCCGACGGGCCGCACACCACGACGACCTCGCCCTTCTCGATGCTGGTCGTGCAGTCGGTCAGCACCTGGAAGCTGCCGTACCACTTGGAAACGTTGTTGATCTTGATCATGGGAAGTCCCCCTGCGGGTTCAGCGGATGATGGCGATCTTCTTCTGCAGGCGACGCACGAGCATCGACAGGCTGAAGCAGATGATGAAGTAGACGACGGCGACGGCGAGGTAGGTCTCGACCGGGCGGTTGAAGTTCTTGCCGGCGACCTCGAAGCCCTTCAGCAGGTCGTAGGCACCGATCGCGTAGACCAGCGAGGTGTCCTGGAACAGGATGATGGTCTGCGTCAGCAGCACCGGCAGCATGTTGCGGAAGGCCTGCGGCAGCACGATCAGCTGCATGGTCTGGCGGTAGGTCATGCCGACCGCGTAGCCGGCGTACACCTGGCCGCGCGCCACGCTCTGGATGCCAGCCCGCATGATCTCCGAGTAGTAGGCGGCCTCGAACACCGTGAAGGTGATGATGGCCGACAGCTCGGTGCCAAGTGCGCGCCCGATCAACAGCGGGATCAGCAGGAAGAACCACAGGATCACCATCACCAGCGGGACCGAACGCAGCGTGTTCACGTAGAACGCCGCCGGCATCACCAACCACTGCTTGCCCGACAGCCGCATCAGCGCGATGAGCGTGCCCAGCACGATGCCACCGACCATCGCGACCAGCGTCAGCTGGACCGAAAAGATCAGCCCCTTGGTGAAAAAAGCGGAGGCGACTTGCCAGGACAGGAATGAATAGTCGAGATTCAGGTTCATTTCCCGCTCCCCATCATGCCGGGGACCCGGACCTTGTTTTCCAGGAACAAGGCCAGACGGTTGATGGAAAAGGCAGACACGAAGTACAGGCCCGTCACCGCGAGATAGATTTCAATCCCGCGCGACGTCTCTTCCTGTGCCTGCATCGCAAACATCGTCAGTTCGGTGATGCTGACGGCAAACGCCACCGACGAGTTCTTGATGATGTTCATCGACTCGCTGGTCAGTGGTGGGACGATGATGCGAAACGCCATCGGCAGCAGCACATATCGATAGGTCTGCGGCAGCGTGAGGCCCATCGCGAGGCCTGCATAGCGCTGCCCCTTCGGCAACGCGTTGATGCCAGCCTTCACCTGCTCGGCAATGCGCGCAGAGGTGAAGAATCCGAGCGCGAACACCACCAGCACGAAGCTTGGAACGGCTCGCAGGCTCAGGAACATCGTCGGAATGACGTGGTACCAGATGAAAAGCTGGACCAGAAGAGGAACGTTGCGGAACAACTCGACCCAGGTTTCACCGAGGTAGGCGAGCACCTTGTTCGGCAGCGTGCGCAAGATGCCGACCAACGAACCCAACACGAGCGAGACGATCAGTGCCAGCAAGGCCACTGACAAGGTC
>NZ_JBFUCB010000573.1:0-3899 GCF_056405435.1 Rhizobacter sp. P1_G5
AACGCACCGTGGACGGTAGAGCTACTTTGTGGAGCAAGAGAGAGCGTTGTCTGCACACTTTCTGCATCTTTGTAGCCAGTCCCTGCGGGGAGGGCCCCGTCTGCGGTACGCTGCCGCCCTTGGCCCGGCAAGCGGGCCTGCGGAGAGCGTTCATGAAGACCCACAACATCGAAATCCAGCGCGTGAAATCCATGGCCCACGACGTTCACGGCATGGTGCATCTGAAGGTCGATGCGCTGGTGCAGACGGTGACCAACCACGACGACGAGCCGTCCAGCGTCATCAGCCTGACCGAGGCGAACCTGCGCGTGCTGCAGGCGTTGATCAAGAACCAGCTGCTCGAGCTCGACAAGCGCAAGGCGCGCAGCCGCTTTTGAAGATGACCACCCCCACGTCGCTTCGCTCCTGCCCCCCGAGGGGGGCGCTCAGCCCCCTTGGGGCGGCCCGGCGTCGACTGAGTTGAAACCGGGTGTGACCCCGGGCCGCCGCGCCCTACAGGCCGGCGCTGCAAGGCCGATGACAGGGGCGAGTGCCGTTCGATCCGGCCTTCAACCCGCCTGTGCACGCGAGCGAAGTGACCACTGACGGTTACCAGTTCTCGCGCCACAATGGTGCCTTCGACCCATGATCCCCGATGACCGTGCCCTCCGTTCCCACCAAGACCTCGCGCGGCCATGACGAGCTGCGCACCCGCACGCAGCGGCTCGGTCAGCGGCACCGCACGGTGCTGTTCCTGGTGGACGGCCGGCGCACGCTGGCCGAGGTGCTGAGCCTGGCGCACCAGGCCGGCGCGCAGACCGTGCATTTCGAGGAACTGGTGCGGCTGGGGCTGGTCGAGATTCCTGCCGAACAGGTGGTGTCGGAGGCGATCGACAGCGGCTCCGGTGCGCTCGATGCCCCCAAGCTCACGAGCGTGGCCCTGGACGTGCCGACACCGCACCAACCCGAGCCTGAACCGATCGTCCCCGTCATCACGCCGCTCACGATCGACGAGCATGCCGACGCGGCACCGATCGACGCGGCCCACCTGTCGTCCACCTCGATGATTCCGCCACAAGCGGTGGCGCCGCCATCGATGCACGCGCCGGTCGACGAACCGATCGCACTGGAGCCCTCTGTGCCACGGGCGCGCCGGGTCGAGCCCGAACCCGCACCACCGGTGCAACTGGTGGAGACGGCCGTGCCGTGGTCCGACACCATCCCGCTTGTCGAGGAACCCAGGGAGGCCGTCTGGGTCGCGCCCGTGCCGGCCGTGGCAACGAAGCCGGCGAAGAAATCAGGCGCCCGCGCTGCGGCGGGCGGCGTGACGGCCGTGCTGAACAAGGCGTTGGGCCGCGGGCGTGCCAAAGCTGTCGCAGACTTGCCGCCGGTGACGCCAAAAATCGAGAAACCGTCATCGGAACAGCAACTGATCGCCCAGGTGCGCGAGCTGCTGCTCGACACCTTGCGCATCGATGCGCCGCTGTTCGCCGCGCTGACCCACGGCAAGGTGCGTTCGGCGCAGACCCAGCGCGACCTGATCGAGCTGGTGTGGGAGATCGAGCGCCACAACAGCCATGCGCGCATGTCGCGCGACGAGCTGATCAGCCTGCAGCAGGCGCGCGAACTGCTCGGCATGGGCAACACGCTGGTGGCGGGCGACAGCCAGTCCGACCGTCACGACGACTGGCCGACCACGCAGCCGCGGTTGTGACGCCGCCGCGAGGCTTCTGGCTCAGTTCGTTGCCGCGCGGGCGGTGCCGAATTCCTTCGTGAACCAATCTGCCAGCAGGGTCTTTTCGCGGCCGAGCGGACCCCGGGCGGTGTCCAGCCCGGCGGATCTCCGCGAGGCCAGGTCGCTCAACGCGGCGTCGCCGGAACGCAGCGTCTGGCCGCCGGACACCAGCGTGTAGCGCAGCCAGATGCGCGCGCTGTCGTGGTTGTCGCGGACCACCCGCAGGTCGCCGCGCGAGCTGTGCCGCACGTAGCCGGCCAGGTCCACGTCGAGCAACTCGACCTGCAGCGATTGGCCGGCCGGCAGGTTCTGCGCCGCGAGCGACTGCAGCTGGTCGGCCAGCAGGCGCAGGTTGGCGTCACGTTCGCGCGGCGTATCGCCGGCGTCGACGAAGCGTTCCGGCTGCTGGTAGCCGACCTCGGCCGAACCTGCAGCCAGGGCCGGTTCGGCCACGCACGCCGCGAGCGCGGCCCATCCGATGATCGATCCGAAGCGCATCGTGAAACTCCTGAAGCCTGACTCGCAACGGTACGCTGCCGTTCGTGGGCGTGCAAGCGTGCCCGACGGCTCCTCCCAGCGGCTACCATCCGCCCGCACTCCCGGAAAGGTCTCTGCCATGCGTCGTCTGCTGATCCCCTTGTTGCTGGCCACGTCGCTGCTGGGCGCCTGCGCCTCCGTCGTCAATCCGGTGACGGGCCGCAGCGAACGCACGGTGATGGACGAGCCGTCCGAGATCGCCGAGGGCAAGAAGGCGCACCAGGAGGTGTTGAAGGAATACACCGTGCTCGACAGCGCACCGGTGCAGGCCTACGTGAACGACCTCGGCCAGCGCCTGGCGAAGCAGTCGCACCGGGCGCAGCTGCAATGGACCTTCACCGTGCTCGACAGCCCCGAGGTCAATGCCTTCGCGCTGCCGGGCGGCTACGTCTACGTGACGCGCGGCATCATGGCCTACATGGAGAGCGAGGGCGACCTGGCCGGCGTGATGGGCCATGAGATCGGCCACGTGACGGCCCGCCATGGCGCGCAGCGCGCCACGCGCCAGCAGACCGCCGGCATCGGCGTGGTCGCGGCCACCGTGCTCGGCGCGGTGCTGGGCATCGGCGACGTGGCGAACCAGGTGTCGCAGAGCGTCGCGGCCGGCTACATCGCCTCGTACAGCCGCGACCAGGAGTCGCAGGCCGACCAGCTCGGCGCCGAGTACCTGGTGCGCAACCGCTACGACCCGAAGAAGATGGTCGAGGTGATCCAGGTGCTGAAGCGCCAGGAGCAGTTCGCGGCCGACACCGCGAAGGCCGAGGGCCGCAGCGCCTCCGGCGGCAACAACTGGCTGGCCTCGCACCCGAGCAACGACCAGCGCCTGCGCGACATCACGACGATCGCCGACGGCTATGCGAAGGACGCCGACTATGTCGACGAGGGCCGCGATCGCTACCTGCAGACGATCGCCGGGCTGCCGTTCGGCGAGAGCCGCGCACAGGGCGTGACGCGCGGGCGCGGCTTCTACCATGAGCCGCTGGGTATCGCGCTGAAGGCGCCCGAGGGCTGGAAGGTGCAGAACTCGGCCGAGGACATCACGCTCGTCAATGCCGCGGGCGATGCCGGGCTGGTGGTGATGCTGGCGCCCGCCAAGGCCGGCAGCACGCATGAGGAGATCGTTCGCAGCGTCTTCAAGCCGACGCAGGGCAAGTTCGACAAGCTCGAGCTGAACGGCCTGAAGGCGAGCCGCTTCACCGGCACCGCGACGACGAAGCAGGGCCAGGCGCGCGCCGTCGTCGCGACGGTGGTGGACGGTCCGCAGAACAACCGCTTCGTGTTGCTGCAGGCGTCGAAGGATGCCGCCGCGCTGCAGCGCAACGCGGCCGGGCTGAAGGAGGCTGAAGGCTCGTTCCGCGCACTGACCGCGGCCGATCGCAGCGTGGCGAAGCCGTGGACGCTGAAGTCGGTGCCGTTCCCGCGCGGTGGCTTCGCCGAACTGGCGAAGCAGTCACCGCTGCCGCAGGCCGAGGCGCAGCTGAAGCTGATCAACGGCGTCTACGGCGGCGGCAAGGACCCGGCCGTGGGGCAGCGGGTCAAGGTCGTCGAGTGACGCTCATTTTCCCCAGCTGTCCTTGAGGCTGGTGATGCGGTTGAAGACCAGCTTGCCCGGCTTCGAATCGATGCGGTCGGCCACGAAGTACCCATG
>NZ_JBFUCB010000574.1:0-3893 GCF_056405435.1 Rhizobacter sp. P1_G5
GTCCGTCCAGCACGGCGCGGGGTGGGTCGAAGCGGAACACGGGTGCGGTCATATCCCTGGCTTGCGGGTGTACGGGGCTACGAATATAATCGCGGGCTTTTCGGCAGATTCTGCTTCGCTCTTTTGTCGGTCCGGCGCGTGGGTTCATGAATTCCACAAGCTGGTCGACCGGGCGGTCAACGATCCCGCAGCCTCGCGGTTCCATCGTTCGGCCACACGCCCAGGGAGGGCGCGACGCTTCTTCCGAGAGTGCTCAGGCCTCTACAACAGAGATCCGGGCAGTGACTTCAAACGGGAACAAGTTACCAACATGCCAACCATCAACCAACTCGTCCGTCTGGGCCGCGAGGTCGAGAAGACGAAGTCCAAATCCCCGGCGCTGCAGGGTGGACCCCAGCGCCGCGGTGTGTGCACTCGCGTGTACACCACCACCCCGAAGAAGCCGAACTCGGCGCTGCGTAAAGTGGCCAAGATTCGCCTGACCAACGGGTTCGAGATCATTTCCTACATCGGCGGCGAAGGCCACAACCTGCAAGAGCACAGCGTCGTGCTCGTGCGCGGCGGCCGCGTGAAGGATCTGCCGGGTGTTCGCTACCACATCGTGCGCGGCTCGCTCGACCTGCAAGGCGTGAAAGACCGCAAGCAGTCGCGTTCCAAGTACGGCGCGAAGCGTCCGAAGGCCGGCAAGTAAGCTGGTTCGTGAAGTCGTCATCGCGGGAGTGCAAGCTCCGGCATGGCGTGTTGCGGTTGCGGTGGGTGCAGATCCCGCCGGGCCGAGTAAGTGGAAGCCCGGGCGCCGGAAGCGCCTTCGTGGTGACCGCGGTGCAGGCAGCGATGCCCGCGCCAACTGAAGATAAAAGGAAGAGCAATGCCTCGTCGTCGCGAAGTACCCAAGCGTGAGATCCTCCCTGATCCGAAGTTCGGATCGGTCGACCTTTCCAAGTTCATGAACGTGATCATGGAGTCCGGCAAGAAGGCTATCGCCGAACGCATCATCTACGGTGCCCTGGAGCAGGTCGAGAAGAAGTCGGGCAAGGATCCGCTGGAGATCTTCACCGTCGCGCTGAACAACATCAAGCCGATGGTCGAAGTGAAGTCACGCCGCGTCGGCGGTGCGAACTACCAAGTTCCCGTGGAAGTTCGCCCCGTCCGCCGCGTGGCCCTGGCCATGCGCTGGCTGAAGGAATCGGCCCGCAAGCGCGGCGAGAAGTCGATGGCCCAGCGCCTCGCCAACGAACTGCTGGAGGCCGTCGAAGGCCGCGGCGGCGCGATGAAGAAGCGCGACGAAGTGCACCGCATGGCGGACGCCAACAAGGCGTTCTCGCACTTCCGCTTCTAAGAACGAAGTCCCCAGTCCAACGGCCGCTCTTCGGGTTTACGCGAACCCGCGAGCGGCCCCTGCTTTTGGAGTGCCATCATGGCCACCCGCAAGACCCCCATCGAGCGCTACCGCAACATCGGCATCTCGGCCCACATCGACGCCGGCAAGACCACGACCACCGAGCGCATCCTGTTCTACACGGGTGTGAACCACAAGATCGGTGAAGTGCACGATGGCGCTGCCACGATGGACTGGATGGAGCAGGAGCAGGAGCGCGGCATCACGATCACGTCGGCCGCGACGACCTGCTTCTGGAAGGGCATGGAGCTCAACCACCCCGAGCACCGCATCAACATCATCGACACCCCGGGGCACGTGGACTTCACGATCGAGGTCGAGCGCTCGATGCGCGTGCTCGACGGCGCCTGCATGGTGTACTGCGCCGTGGGTGGCGTGCAGCCCCAGTCGGAAACCGTCTGGCGCCAGGCCAACAAGTACAAGGTGCCGCGCCTCGCGTTCGTCAACAAGATGGACCGCACCGGCGCGAACTTCTACAAGGTCTATGACCAGATGAAGGCCCGCCTGAAGGCGAACCCGGTGCCCATCGTGATCCCGATCGGCGCTGAAGACGGCTTCAGCGGCGTGGTCGACCTGATCAAGATGAAGGCGATCATCTGGGACGAGGCCTCGCAGGGCATGAAGTTCGACTACAAGGACATCCCGGCCGAGCTGCAGGCAGACGCCAAGAAGTGGCGCGAGAACATGATCGAGGCCGCCGCTGAATCCAGCGAAGACCTGATGAACAAGTACCTCGAGTCGGGCGACCTGAGCGAAGCCGAGATCAAGCTGGGCATCCGCACCCGCACGATCGCGAGCGAGATCCAGCCGATGCTGTGCGGTACCGCCTTCAAGAACAAGGGCGTGCAACGCATGCTCGACGCGGTGATCGACTTCATGCCGTCGCCGATCGACATCCCGCCGGTGCCGGGCACCGACGAGGACGAGAAGGTCGTCACCCGCAAGGCCGACGACAACGAGAAGTTCGCCGCGCTGGCCTTCAAGCTGATGACCGACCCGTACGTCGGCCAGCTGACCTTCGTGCGCGTCTATTCGGGCGTGCTGAAGTCGGGCGACTCGGTCTACAACCCGATCCGCGGCAAGAAGGAGCGCATCGGCCGGATCCTGCAGATGCACGCCAACCAGCGTGAAGAAATCAAGGAAATCCTGGCCGGCGACATCGCCGCCTGCGTGGGCCTGAAGGACGTGACGACCGGCGAAACGCTGTGCGATCCCGACCACGTCATCACGCTCGAGAAGATGATCTTCCCGGAGCCGGTGATCTCGCAGGCCGTCGAGCCGAAGACCAAGGCCGACCAGGAAAAGATGGGCATCGCGCTGGGTCGCCTGGCGGCGGAAGATCCGTCGTTCCGCCTGCGCACCGACGAAGAGTCGGGCCAGACCATCATTTCCGGCATGGGCGAGTTGCACCTGGAAATCATCGTCGACCGCATGAAGCGCGAGTTCGGCGTGGAAGCCAACGTCGGCAAGCCGCAGGTGGCCTACCGCGAAACGATCCGCAAGTCGGCGACCGATGTCGAAGGCAAGTTCGTTCGCCAGTCGGGCGGCAAGGGCCAGTACGGCCACGTCGTGCTGAACATCGAGCCGCAGGAGCCGGGCAAGGGCTTCGAGTTCGTCGACGCCATCAAGGGCGGTGTCGTGCCGCGCGAATTCATCCCCGCGGTGAAGAAGGGCGTCGAAGACTCGCTGCCGAACGGCGTGCTGGCCGGCTTCCCGGTGGTCGACGTGAAGGTCACGCTGATCTTCGGTTCGTACCACGAGGTCGACTCGAACGAAAACGCGTTCAAGATGGCCGCGTCGCTGGGCTTCAAGGACGGCTGCCGCAAGGCCAGCCCGGTCATCCTCGAGCCGATGATGGCCGTGGAAGTCGAGACCCCGGAAGACTACGCCGGCAACGTGATGGGTGACCTGTCATCCCGCCGTGGCATGGTGCAGGGCATGGACGACATGCCTGGCGGCGGCAAGGTCATCAAGGCCGAGGTTCCGCTGTCGGAAATGTTCGGCTACTCGACCACGCTGCGCTCGATGTCGCAAGGCCGTGCCACGTACACGATGGAGTTCAAGCACTACGCCGAAGCTCCGAAGAACGTGGCCGACGCGATCATCACCGCACGCGGCAAGTAATTCAGTCAGTTAGACGAAGCCGGTCTTCGTCGTCTGCTTCGCGCGATGCCAGTGGCGCGCGAAACCAGTGGGCGGCGGAGACCTTAAACCCAGCACTGGAAGTGCTCTTTGATACGGAGAATCTGAAATGGCAAAAGGCAAATTCGAGCGGACCAAGCCGCACGTGAACGTTGGGACGATCGGTCACGTGGACCATGGCAAGACGACGCTGACGGCGGCGATCACGACGGTGCTGTCGGCGAAGTTCGGTGGTGAAGCGAAGGCGTACGACCAGATCGACGCGGCGCCGGAAGAGAAGGCACGCGGCATCACGATCAACACGGCGCACGTCGAGTACGAGACGGCGAACCGCCACTACGCACACGTCGAC
>NZ_JBFUCB010000575.1:0-3890 GCF_056405435.1 Rhizobacter sp. P1_G5
GAATGTGGCCGGCCAGCCGTCGGGCGGCGCGCCGGGCGATATCGTGTTCGTGTACTGACGGGAGACAAGCACATGGCAGAGATGTGGCGATTTGACGCAGGGGGCGTGGCGCGGAAGGCCCGCGAGGTGTGGCGCTACGACGCGGGCGGCACGCCGCGCAAGGCGCGCGAGATCTGGCGGTACGACCCGGGCGGCATCGCGCGAAAGGTCTACAGCGGGTCGTTCGTGCTGACGGCTTCGGCAACGACCGTCTGGGGTTCTGGCTTCACGGCGACGCGCGGAGCCACCGTGCCGGTGACCACCAGCCCTGTGACGCTGACGGTCCAGGGCGGGGCGGGGGTCTTCACCTACGCCTGGGCGACATTGTCAGGATCGTCCGCGACCGCGATGTCACCCAACTTGCCGACGACGCAGTTCCGGCGCAATGCTGCTGCCCCGTCGACCGTGGGTCGGGCCAATACGCTGAGTGGGGTGCAGCGGTGCACGGTGACGGAAATCAATACGGGCGAGGTGAAGACGATCGACGTGACGGTGGTCACGGAGCACTGGTACGACTTTTGAAAGGCACTTGGATCGTTTCGGTCGATCTATGGCGGTGTGCCTGTGGCTCCCAGCCATGTCTTTCACGCAGGCGCACCGTTACCACATTTTTGCACCGTGCAAAAGCTGTAGAGGTTCTCGGGTTGTGCAGATCCAACCGCCGCTGATAGATTGACATGAATTGAAAGGTTCGTAACGGTCTACGGCAACAAAAAAAGGGAGGTCTATGCGAATTCGGTCTGGTTTCTGGATCATGCTGATCCTGTTGGTATGCATCTCGGATGCAAATGCAAGGCTGGTGTGGCGGGCAGCCACCCGTTGTGAAGGTGGTAACGAGAAGGGAGAGGGAAAAACTTGTTCGACTGTGTGGATTAAAGTAGACGACGGAACGCCGAATGCTCCCACAGATACCCCAGGAATCGAGCCGGGTAGAGGGCCGTCAGAACCGGCTGAGCCGGCTGAGCCAGTAAATCCAAGGGATTCTCAAACCCAAAAGCCGGTCTCCGAGAATAATTCCCAGACGACCAGCTCTTGCTCGTCGAGCCCATCCACGTACCATCCAGTCATTCTAGCCACCGGCGAGAAGTACAAGGTGGAGGAGGATATACCGAGTTACGGAAAGTATTCACTCGGCCTTTCACGAACGTACAAATCATTTTCAAGCGGCGGCGGCATGTTCGGTGCCAAATGGAGATCGAATTACGACTATGATCCATTGATAACCTCTGGGTGCTCTACCGATCCCAATTTTCCTGGTACATGCTTTCCGACACATGTGACGGTTAACCATCCCGACGGGGCGTCGTATAAATATACGTATCTTGTTACGGGTGACGACGGTGCTATTTATGCACCAGATAATGGTGCAGCCGCACTGGGAACTCTTGCTTTCGATTTGTCAAATTGGATGCTTAAATTGCCCGATAACACCTACGTGTACGGGACGAACAAGCGAATCAAATCGATCTCCACGTCGGCGGGAACGACCCTAGCGACCTACTCGTACACGGGAATACTCGTCAACGCGATCACCAACGCAGTTGGTCAACAGATCCGCTTTGCTTGGACGCCTTACGGATCAGCATATCGGGTCACTGACGTGACCGATCCCAATGGCAACCATTGGACCTATCAATACACGGGTGCCATGCTAACCAGCGCAACGTCGCCGGGATCAAATCCAGACATTCGGACGTATTTCTATGAAAACTCTGCAGACACAGCGCTGCTGACAGGTATCTCGATCAACGGAGTTAGGTACAGTACCTACAGCTATTACCCATCGAAGAAGGTCCAGCAGGTCTCACTTTCTGGTGGAGAGGTCCTCGACCAGTTCTCTTACGGCACAAACTCGACGACTGTCACGGATGTTAAGGGCCAGCCAACGCAGTACTTCTTCGCTGGGCCGGCCAATGCACTAGTGAATACATATATCAGTCGCTCATCCACTTCAACGTGTCCGACTGCCAGCGCGTCTACGACCTTCGACAGTTATTGGTGGCCTAGTTCGAAGATTGATTGGAATGGGAATACTACAAGTTTCTCGTATGATCCTTCTGGCAGGCTCCTGCAATCAACGATTGCCGCAGGCACCTCGTCAGCAGCAACCCGTGTTAACACTTGGAGTGGTGACAATATAAGCCAGGTGACGTACAGGGATTCGGCCAACAATGCATTTGCGACCGAGACCTTTGCGTACGTTTCGAGTGGGTTTGGTAAGAACAAGGTCGCAAGCCATAACTCAACCGACCTGAGAACGGGCGCTCAGCGGAACGTTTCCTATACCTACACGTTTCTGCCATCAGGTGTTCAAGCCTCGACGACGGTGACAGAGGCGCTTCCAGGTGGTGCGGCCGTAACGTCCTATCAATACGATGCATATGGCAATCTATCCTCTGTCACTAATGCGCTCGGGCATCAGATTGCGTACGCAAACTACAACGGCCTTGGCCAGCCAGGTCGGATTACTGATGCAAATGGGGTGATCACCGACTATATCTATAACCCGCAAGGTACGCTGGCCTCTTCGGTTAGGTATGTTGGTGGAGGAGGTCGATCGACGACATACACCTACAATCACGATCGTCAAGTAACTGACGTGGCATATGCAGATGGCAGAGTCGATCGCAAGCGGTACAACGCGTCGGGTAGGCTTGAGTATATTGGAAACGCGGCCAACGAGTTCGTGCACGTTGCGTACGATGTGCCGACGAATACTTCCTCTTTCACGTCGGCGCGAAATGTTCCGAGTCTCAGTGGAGCAACACCCGTCCCGACGGGTGCTGGGCAGTTTGGGAAAAGTGTGCGAGAGGATAGTCTCGGCCGCTCCTACATCGAGACCGGCAATAATGGTCAGCAGATCAGCTTCAGCTACGACAGCAACGGCAATCTCAAAACTAGAACCGATGCTGCGGGCCGCGTCACTAGATATAACTATGACGCTCAGAATAAGTTGATCCAAGAGACCGCACCAGACAACGGTGTGACCACGAGTCACTTCGACGCAGAAGGCAACCTTGACTACGTGCAGGATGCGCGGGGCCTGCGCACCACCTACACCTACAACGGATTCGGGCAGATGTTGACGCAGACCAGCCCCGACAGTGGAGCGACGACGTACAGCTACGACGCCGCTGGCAGATTGGCCACGAAGACTTTGGCGAACGGCGCAGTCACGACCTATGGCTGGGACAAGTTGGGCCGCATCACATCGCGCAGCAGCGGCGGCACTACAGAGAGTTTCACGTACGACGAGGGGACCTACGGCAAGGGCCGACTTACGCGTCTGAACGACTCTACCGGGCAAACGACCTACGCATACGACGCTGTGGGTGAGGTGGTGCAACAAATCAATGCCATCTACGGCACCACGCTCACCACTAGTTGGGGCTTTGACACAGCCGGCCGCCGGACGAGCATGGCGTATCCGAACGGCTTGATGCTGGGCTACAGCTATGACGCCTATGGCCGATTGTCCAGTGTGACCAGCAGCCTCATGGGCACCTGGGCCACTCTCGCGGACTCGTTCCTCTACCAGCCCGCTAGCGACACTCGCTACGCTTGGCGCTTCGGCAACAACCTGCCGCGCCTGGTGACGATGGACGCTGACGGCCGGATCACGCAGATGGCGGGCGGCAGTGCACACAACCTCGGTGTGGGCTACAACACCGTGAATAATCTCTCATCTCTGACGGACAGCGTCTACCCGAACTTGAACGCCACTTTCGGCTATGACGCGGCAGATCGCCTCACGAGTGTGTCGCGTAGCGGCGATGCGCAAAGCTTCGGCGTTGACGCGGTGGGCAATCGCATTTCACACTCTCGACAAGGCGCCAGTTACAGCCTGACAT
>NZ_JBFUCB010000576.1:0-3882 GCF_056405435.1 Rhizobacter sp. P1_G5
GTTCACGCCCGCGTCCGACGGCATGCCGGCGCGCTGCGAGGTCTGGACGCCGACGCAGAGCGGCGAGGCGGCGCACGCGGCGGCGGTCGAGGCGTCCGGCCTGCCGGCCGCGCAGTGCGAGGTCTACAAGCTGCTGCTCGGCGGCGGCTTCGGCCGGCGCGGCGCGGTGCACGACTGGGTGCACCAGGCGGTCGCGATCGCGAAGGAAATGCCCGGCACGCCGGTCAAGCTGATCTGGTCGCGCGAGGAGGACATGACGCACGGCCGCTACCACCCGATCACGCAGTGCAAGCTGCGCGCCGGCTTCGATGCGGCCGGCAACCTGACGGCGCTGCACATGCGGATCTCCGGGCAGTCGATCCTGGCCGGCGTGTTCCCGCAGAACATCCGCGACGGCAAGGACCCGGTGGTGTTCCAGGGCCTGAACGCGCCCGGCCCCGAGGCGTCGATCGGCTACAGCGTGCCGAACCTGCTGATCGACCATGCGATGCGCAACCCGCACGTGCCGCCGGGTTTCTGGCGCGGCGTGAACCTGAACCAGAACACGATCTACCTCGAGTGCTTCATTGACGAGCTCGCGCTGGCGGCCAGGCAGGACCCGCTCGCGTTCCGCCGCAAGCTGATGAGCCAGCATCCGAAGCACCTGGCGGTGCTGAACGCGGCGGCCGAACGCGCCGGCTGGGGCAAGCCGGCGCCGAAGGGCGTGTTCCGCGGGATCGCGCAGACGATGGGCTTCGGCAGCTACGTTGCCGCGGTGGCCGAGGTGTCGGTCGACAAGGACGGCAAGCTGAAGGTGCACCGCATCGTCGCGGCCACCGACCCCGGGCACGCCGTCAACCCGCAGCAGATCGAGGCGCAGGTCGAGGGATCGTTCGTCTACGGGCTGTCGGCCGCGCTGTACGGCGGCTGCACCGTGAAGGACGGGCGAATCGAGCAGACCAACTTCGACACCTACCCGGTGCTGCATCTCGACGAGATGCCCAAGGTGGAGACGGTGGTGATGCCGTCGGGGGGCTTCTGGGGCGGGGTCGGCGAGCCGACGATCGCGGTCGCGGCGCCGGCGCTGCTGAACGCGATCTTCGCGGCCACCGGGCAGCGCATCCGCGAGCTGCCGTTGAAGAACCACTCGCTGAAGAAGGCCTGATGCGGGCGATGGCGATGGGCTCAGTGGCGGCAGTGATGGTGGCATGTGCATCGCCGGTGCCGCGCGATGCGCTGCCGCAGCCGCTGACGCCGGTGCCCGGCGACGCGGCGCGCGGGCGTGCGATCGTCGCGAGCCGGCAGGCGGGCCTGTGCCTGCTGTGCCACCCSGSGCCSATCCCCGARGAGCGCTTCCAGGGCAACCTCGCSCCCGACCTGGCCGGTGCCGGCGCGCGCTGGTCGGCCGCGCAGCTGCGGTTGCGCGTCGTCGATGCGCGCCGGCTGAACCCGCAGACGATCATGCCGCCGTACCACGACATCGGCGGCCTGCAGCGTGTCGGCGCGGCATGGCAGGGGCGGCCGGTGCTCGATGCGCAGCAGGTCGAGGACGTCGTGGCCTGGCTGGTGACGCTGCAGTGAACACCGCACTGCAGCGCCGCGAACTGTTGCAGTTCGGCCTCGCCGCCGGCGGCCTGCTGCTGGTGCGGCCGGCGCGCGCGACCAGCTTCGAGATGCAGTCGGCGATTGCGGACTATGCGTCCGGCGCACCGGTGAAGCCGGGCAAGGTGAAGTTCGACATCCCGCCGCTGGTCGAGAACGGCAACGGCGTGCCGATCACCCTCAGCGTCGACAGCCCGATGACGGCGGCCGAGCACGTCACCGGCATCGCGGTGTTCAACGAGCGCAATCCGCAGCGCGACGTGGTGCGCTTCACGCTGGGGCCGCGCGCCGGCCGCGCAGTGGTGTCGACGCGGATCCGGCTCGCGACCTCGCAGCAGCTGGTGGCGGTGGCGCGGCTGAGCGACGGCACGTTCTGGTCGCAGGGCGTCGACGTGCTGGTCACGCTGGCCGCCTGCCTGGAGTGAACGCGCGATGGCCCGCACGCTGATCACCGCACCGGCCACCGCGAAGCGCGGCGAGGTGATCGAGCTGCGCACCCTGATCGCGCACCCGATGGAGACCGGTTTCCGGCCGGGCGCCGACGGCCTGCTGCTGCCGCGCAACCTGATCACGCGCTTCAGCTGCCGCTACAACGACGAGCTGGTGTTCAGCGCCGACCTGCATGCGGCGATGGCGGCCAACCCGTACATCGCGTTCTTCACCACCGCGACCGTGAGCGGCACGCTGAGCTTCCGCTGGGAGGGCGACCACGGCTTCTCCCAGACCGAGACGGTGGCGATCAGCGTGAGCTGAGCGATGCGGCGCGCGCTGGGGCTGGTCCTGCTGGTGGTGACGATGGCGTCCGCGCAGGAGATGCGCCGCTCGGGCTTCGACGACATGAGCCCGTCGACGCAGGCGATGCAGCGCGACGATGCGCAGAACCCGGCGATGCTGTGGGTCCAGGACGGCGCGGCGCTGTGGGCGCGTGCGCCGTCGCCATCGGCCCCGGCCTGCGCGGGCTGCCACGGCGACGCGCGCGCATCGATGCGTGGCGTGGCGGCGCGCTACCCGGCGTATGACGAGGCCCTCGCGCGGCCGATCGACCTGGCGATGCGCATCAACCGGTGCCGCGAGACGCGACAGGGCGCGTCGCGGCTCGCACCCGACAACCAGGAACTGCTCGGGCTCGAAAGCTACATCGCGCTGCAGTCGCGTGGGGTGCCGATCGAGCCGCCTGCCGATGCGCGGCTGCTGCCGTGGCGCGAGCGCGGCGAGGCGCTGTACCGCGAACGCATCGGCCAGCTGAACCTGTCGTGCGCGCAATGCCATGACGAGCGGGCAGGCCAGCGACTGGGCGGCGGCCTGATCCCGCAGGGCCATGCGAACGGCTACCCGCTGTACCGACTCGAATGGCAGGGCGTCGGGTCGCTGCTGCGGCGCATCCGCAACTGCATGACCGGCGTGCGTGCGCAGCCGCTGCCGGCGGAATCGCCGGAGTTCACCGCGCTCGCGCTCTACCTGGCGTGGCGCGACCGCGGGATGGCGATGGAGTCGCCCGCGGTGCGCCCCTGATCGCTCAGCGCGCCGTGTTGCGCAGTGACGCGACCAACGCGATCAGCGCCATCACGACCAGCAGCCCGCCGTAGCCGAGCGTCGTGGCGTGCAGGCCGAACAGGCCGGTGCCGAGGCCGGCGATGATGGCCGGCACGCTGAACGCCAGGTAGCTCAGTGCGAAGAAGCCTGCCATCAGCCCGGCGCGCTCGTGCGGCGCCGCCAGCGGCACCAGGCTGCGCACCGCGCCGTTGAAGCCGGCGCCGAAGCCGAGTCCGGCCACCAGCGTGCCGCCGAAGAACGCGAGGCCCGAGCCGGCATGCACGCCGATCAGCGTCGACGACAGGCCGATCACCAGCGCCAGCGCGCTGCCGGCCAGCACCGCGGGCGCTGGGCGCAGGCGCACCCAGCCGATCGCTGCGGCGCCCGCCAGCACCAGCGTCGCGATCAGCGCGCCGCCGGTCGTGGGTGCGGTGGTCCCGGTGACCAGCTTCGCGAGCGTCGGCCCGAGCGACAGATAGAAGCCGCCGAGCGCCCAGCTCGCGGTGTTGAGCGGCAGGATGCGCCACAGCGTGGCACGCGCAGCCGGCGGGATCGCGATGCGCGGACGCAGCGATTGCCAGACACCCGGCCGGCGTGTCACCGTGTCGGGCAGGAACAGCGCGGCCAGCGTCTGCAGCGCGAGGATCGCCAGCAGCACGTCGAACACCAGGTGCATCGGCGCCGGCGCGAACTGCACCAGCGCGCTCGCACCGAGTGCGCCGACGGCCATGCCGAACATCGGCGCGACGCTGTTGAACAGCGCACCGC
>NZ_JBFUCB010000577.1:0-3881 GCF_056405435.1 Rhizobacter sp. P1_G5
CCAGTGCCTCGGTCGCCTGCGGGCCCCAGGCCTGGCAGTGCTCCGGCGCATCGATGCCTTGCAGGCGCAGCTTCTTCGGCTTCGCCCTGGGCGACGCGCCATCGACCCGCACCCACAGCGTGTCGCCATCGGTCACGTGGGTCACGACGCCGCTGGCCGCCTGTACCGGCCCGGCCGCCAGCAGCGCGGCCAGGCACACCCCACCCAACCACCTCATCCGCCGAAGATCCCGCGCACCAGCCACCAGACGAACGCGCCGAACAACAGCAGCCACACCAGGACCACCAGCAGCGCACCCCACCACCAGCGCGGCAGCTTCTCGCGCGTGCGCTCGGCCTCGACCAGCAGCGCCTGCCACAGCGGATCGGGCGTCATCTTGCGCACCAGCGCAACGCCCAGCGGGATGATCAGCAGGTCGTCCAGCTGCCCGAGCACCGGGATGAAATCCGGGATCAGGTCGATCGGGCTCACCGCATAGGCGATCACCGCCACCGCGACGAGCTTCGCGCCGCGCGGCGCCTGCGGGTGCTTGAACAGCTTCCACAGCGCGATCAGGTAGGTCGCCAGCCGGGCGGTGTTGGCCGCGCGCAGCAGCCGGGATTTGCGCAACATCATCGTGGGTCCTGGGGACGGGGGGCGGCCGCACGCTCCATGTCCTTGAGCATGCGGGCCAGCCGGTCGTTGAGCTTCTCGGTGCTGAGTTTCTCTCGAAAGCGCTCCACCATCAGCGGCAGCGCGAACGGGCTGGGCACCTCGAGCTCGACGAACGCGATGCGCTGCCCCCGCATGCGCTCCAAGCTGGCGGCGAGCCGCCGGATATCAAGCTCCTGGCTCAGCACCTCGGTCTGCGCCTGCCCGAGCAGCCGGTTGCCGGCGTCGTACTTGCGGAACACCTCGTAGAACAGCGTGCTCGACGCCTGCAGCTGGCGCGCGCTCTTCGGCTGCCCCGGGTAGCCGCTGAAGACCAGCCCCGCCACGCGCGCGATCTCGCGAAACCGCCGCCGCGCCAGCTCGCTGGAGTTCAGGCTCGCGAGCACGTCGTCGAGCAGGGTGTCGTCGCCGAAAAGTTCACCATCCAGCAAGGGCCGCGGGTCGATCGGCAGCGCGCTCAGCAACTCCAGCCCATAGTCGTTGATCGAGATGCTGAAGGTGTTGGGCGCGTCGCGCGCGAGCCGCCAGGCCAGCAGGCTCGCGAGGCCGATGTGCACGTTGCGCCCGYCGAACGGGTACATGAACAGGTGCTGCCCCTCGCGCGAGCGGATGCGCTCCACCAGCAGCGTGCCCGGCGTCGGCAGCCGCGAGAGCCGCTGTTGCGCCTGCAGCATCGGCTGCGCGGCCTGCAGCTCCGGCGCGTCGAAATCGCCGGCGTCGACCGCGGCCAGCACCTCCAGCACCGCATCGGCCAGCTCGCTCGACAGCGGCATCTTGCTGCCGTTCCAGTTCGTCACGACGCCCTTGCGGCCCTCGGCGCGCCGCACGTAGGCCGTCATCTCCTGCGTGCGCACGTACTCCAGCGTGCGGCCCGCGAAGACGAAGCAGTCGCCGGCGCGCAGCCGCGCGATGAAGCCCTCCTCCACCGTGCCGATGCGCCCGCCGCTCAGGTACTTCACCTGCATCGCCGAGTCGGCGACGATGGTGCCCACCTGCAGCTTGTGGCGCCGCGCGATGCCGCGGTCGGGCACGCGGTACACGCCGTCGATCGCCTGCACGCGGTGGTATTCCGGGTAGGCCGTGAGGCTCGCGCCGCCCTGCTCGACGAAGGCCAGCGCCCAGTCGAACTCGTCGCGCGCCAGCGCGCGGTAGGCGTGCGCCGTCCGCACCTCGTCGTACAGCGCATCGGCCGTGAAGCCGCCGCCGAGCGCCACCGTCACCAGGTGCTGCACCAGCACGTCGAACGGCTTGTCGGGCGTCGCACGCTTCTCGATGCGGCCCTGCTGCGCGGCGCGCCGCGCGGCCACCGCCTCCACCAGCTCCAGCGTGTTGGTGGGCACGAGCGTGATGCGGCTCGGCCGCCCCGGCGCATGGCCGCTGCGGCCGGCACGCTGCAGCAGCCGCGCGATGCCCTTGGCCGAGCCGACCTGCAGGACGCGCTCCACCGGCAGGAAGTCGACGCCCAGGTCCAGCGACGAGGTCGCGACCACCGCCTTCAGCCGCCCCTCCTTCAGCCCCAGCTCCACCCACTCGCGCACGGCAGGATCCAGCGAGCCGTGGTGCAGCGCGACGCTGCCGGCCCATTCCGGCCGCTGTTCCAGCAGCATCTGGTACCAGGCCTCGGCCTGCGAGCGCATGTTGACGAACACCAGCGTCGTGCCGGATCGCTCGATCTCGTCGACCACCGGCTGCTGCATCTGCTTGCCGAGGTGGCCACCCCACGAGAAGCGGCCGGGCTCGTGCGGCAGCAGCGTGTCGATCAGCAGCGTCTTGTCGAGGCTGCCTTGCACCTTCGTACCGGGTGTGTCCCCGAGCAGCACGCGCATCGCGTCGTCCAGGTTGCCGAGCGTCGCGCTCAGGCCCCAGGTCGCGAGCCCCGGGTTCCAGCGCTTCAGGCGCGCCAGCGCCAGCTGCACCTGCACGCCGCGCTTGTTGCCCATCAGCTCGTGCCATTCGTCGACGATCACGGTGTGCACGGCGGCGAGTTCGTCGCGCGCGGCTTCGCGGGTCAGCATCAGGCTCAGCGATTCGGGCGTCGTCACGAGCACGCTCGGAAAGCGCCGGTCCTGCCGCGCGCGCTCGGCCGACGGCGTGTCGCCGGTGCGCAGGCCGAGGCTCCATCCGCTGCCCAGCTCGGTCAGCGGCACCTGCAGCGCCCGCGCCGAATCGGCGGCCAGCGCGCGCATCGGGGTGATCCACAGCACGCCGAGCGGTGGCGGCTGCAGCGCCAGCGGGTCGATGCCGCGGCGCGCCGCATTCGCGAGCGCACCGAACCACACCGCATAGGTCTTGCCGGCGCCGGTGGTGGCGTGCAGCAGGCCGCTGCGGCCGTCGGCCAGCGCGGCCCAGACCTCGCGCTGGAACGCGAACGGCTTCCAGCCGCGTTGCGCGAACCAGCGCGCGCCGAGCCCGGGCTCGCGTTGCAACTCGCTCCCCTTCGCGCGGCGGTTCATTCCGCCTGCGGGTCCCGCGAGCGCAGCGCCAGCGCCACCCGCGACACCCGCCCGTCCACCATCTCGCCCACCTCGAAGTGCGCGCCATGCCATTCGACGCCGTCGCCTGCGCCGTGGCCGCGCGCGAGGTTGTCGGTCAACCAGTCGCCGAGCGACGGCCCGGCGTTGTGCGGCACCGGCAGCTGGAAGAACGCGAACACCTCGGCCAGCGGCAGGTTGGCATCGAGCCAGAGCCGGCCCTGCACCGCGCGCTCGGTGTCCGGCGGCAGCGCCGGCGGCTCGACGACACCGAGCCGGTGCGCCACCCAGCGCAGCGAGACGCCCTGCATCAGCAGCGACGCCAGCACCACGCCGAACGCGACGTTGAAGAAGCGGTAGCTGTCGGGCACGCGCGCCATCAGCGGGAACAGCGCCAGCACGATCGGCACCGCGCCGCGCAACCCCACCCAGCCGATGAACAGGCTCTGCGCCGCCGGGAAGCGCAGCGGCGCGAGGCACAGCCACACCGCCAGCGGCCGCGCGACGAACAGCAGCGCCGCCACCACCGCGACGATCGGCACCGCCATGTCGAGCATCTGCCGCGGCGACACCAGCAGCCCGAGCAGCACGAACAGGCTCGCCTGCGCGGCCCACGCGAAGCCGTCGAGCGCCGACGACCCAGCGTGCGCCGCCGCCTCGGCGCGCGCACGCACCTGCAGGCCGAACAGGTAGACCGCGAGGAAACCCGAGCCCTCGACCAGCCCCGCCGCGGCGAACACCGCCAGCCCGCCCGACAGC
>NZ_JBFUCB010000578.1:0-3878 GCF_056405435.1 Rhizobacter sp. P1_G5
GTCGTACGGCGTGTGGTCGACGAAGCCCTTCTTCGCCCACGGCGACACGATGATCGCCGGGATGCGCGTGCCGGGGCCCCAGATGTCGCCCTTCGGCACCGGCGCGTGGTCCCAGAAGCCGCCGTTCTCGTCGTAGGTCACGACCACCAGCATGTGCTTCCACTGCGGGCTCTGCTGCAGCTTCGCGATCAGGTCGGCGATGTGCTGGTCGCCCGACGCCACGTCGGCATAGCCGGCATGCTGGTTCAGGTTGCCCTGCGGCTTGTAGAACGTCACCGGCGGCAGCGTGCCCGCGGCCGCATCCTGCAGGAAGCTCTCGTCGAAATCCTTCAGGTGCGCCTTGCGGTACGCGGCCTTCGCCGGATCGGTCGGGTCGACCGTCGCGTAGTAGTTGAACGGCTGGTGGTGCGTCTGGAAGCCGATCGGCGACGCATAGATGACCTTGCGCGCCACCGCTGCCGGTTGCCGGCCTTCGTCGGTCGCGGTGTTCCACGCGCCGCCGTACCAGGCCCAGTCGACGCCCTTGCGGTCGAGCATGTCGCCGATCGTCGCCTGCGTCTGCGGCGGCAGCGTGTTGGCCTTGCCCGCATCGGCCAACAGGTCGCTGCCGGTCGCCGCCGGTGGCACGCCGCTCGGCTGGTAGGCCGGCTGCATCGTGTTGACCGCGTAGTACCTGCCGTCGCCGGCGTAGTTGGCTGGCGTCAGGTTGCTGCTGTTGACGTACTTCGGCGGCCCGGCGATCGCCGACGACGGCGAGTCGGGCCGCGTCGTCAGCCGCGCGCTCCAGCGCCCGTCGGCCAGCCGGTCGACCACCGAGATCGAGCCCTTGGCCGGCGACTGCTCGGCATCGGGGTACACCGGCACGCAGGCGCACACCAGGTACTGGTGGTTCAGGAACGAGCCGCCGAACGCGCCCATGTAGAAGCGATCGGCCAGCACGTACTGCTGCGCGATCTGCCACAGCCGCATCCGGCTGCCGTCGTAGTAGCCCAGCGACAGGCCGCCGCCATCGGCCCAGGCAGCGAACTTGTCGTTGCGCCCGCCGTTGATCTGCATCTGGTTCTCGAAGAATCGGTGGTACAGGTCACGCGTGATCACGTCCTGCCCGACCTTCACGCCGCTGCCCTGGTAGCCCGCATCGGCATCGATCTGGAACGGCCGGTTGTCCTGGTTCGCGGTCGCGCCCTGCGCCAGCGTCACCGCCTGGCCCGCCGCGGTGACGCCGCCCCAGGTCTGCGGCAGCTTGGGCAGCACGACGTTGCTGTCGCGCTCGGTCTGCGGCTGCCAGGTGCCGCGCGACGACGGGTTCACGCCGGGGATGCCGTCGGCGCCGGGGAACAGGCCGTACAGGTTGTCGAAGGCGCGGTTCTCCGCAAAGATCACGACGACCGTGCGGATGCTGTCCTGCAGCTTCGCATCGTCGATGGGGCCGCCGGTCGAGGTTGGCGTGCTGCACGCGATGAGCGAGGCCGCTGCGGTGACAACAGCGGCAATGGCAGTGGCACGGATCTTCATCGGTTGCGCTCCTGGTTGTTCTTCGAGGGAGCGCAATCTTCCCTCATTTCTTTCCGTCATTTCCTTCCGTCATTTCGGCAGCGGCTTCAGCTGCTGCAGCAAGGTCGGGATCAGCTCGCTGACCGTCGGGTGGATGTGCACCGCCCGCGCGATCACCGTGTACGGTGCGTTCGCCGCCATCACGTCAAGCAGCGAATGCACGATCTCGTCGCCGTCGATGCACAGCAGCGATGCACCGAGGATGCGCTCGGTCTGCGCATCCACCAGCACCTTCATGAAGCCCTGCGTCTCGCCGCGCTCCTTCGCGCGGCCGACACGCGTCAT
Source organism: Rhizobacter sp. P1_G5 (assembly GCF_056405435.1). Lineage (NCBI taxonomy): Bacteria > Pseudomonadati > Pseudomonadota > Betaproteobacteria > Burkholderiales > Sphaerotilaceae > Rhizobacter > Rhizobacter sp. P1_G5. Next base: position 1,840 of record NZ_JBFUCB010000578.1, read on the forward strand.
CGGCATCACGCCGACCAGCGCGTCGCGCCCGCTCGCCCGCACCTCGGCTTCGGTCATGCCGACACGGCCGAGCGGCGGGTCGATGTAGAGCGCATAGGCCGGGATGCGGTCGCTGACGCGGCGCGGATCGTCGTCCAGCAGGTTGGCGGCGACGATCTCGTGGTCGTTGTACGAGGTGTGCGTGAACGCGCCGCGGCCGTTGCAGTCGCCCATCGCCCAGAGCCCGGGCACGCTGGTGCGCAGCTGGTCGTCGACCTCGATGTAGCCGCGTGCATCGCAGATCACGCCGGCGTGCTCGAGCCCGAGGTCGTCGGTGTTCGGGCGGCGGCCCACGGCCACCAGCAGGTGGCTGCCGGTGAGCTCGCGCGGCCGGCCGTCCTGCAGGATGCTCAGGCGGATGGCGCCGTCCGCAGCACGGGCCAGCGAGAAATCGCGCGCCATCGTGAGCACCTCGATGCCCTCGCGCTCGAGGATCGCACGCACCTCCGCTGACACCTCCGGGTCCTCGCGCGACACCAGGCGCCCGCCGTGCTCCAGCACCGTCACGCGCGCGCCGAAGCGGCGGTGCATCTGCGCGAACTCCAGCCCGATGTAGCTGCCGCCGATCACCAGCAGGTGCTCCGGCACGACGTCGAGCGCCATCATCGAGGTGTTGGTCAGCACCGGCACGTCGGCGATGCCCGGCCAGTCGGGCACGATCGGACGCGCGCCGGCGTTGATGAAGACCTTCGGCGCCTCGAGCACCTCGTCGCCCACCTGCACGCGGTGCGGCCCGATGAAGCGCGCATGGCCCCAGACCAGGCTCAGGTTCTCCATGCCGCCCAGCCACGACGACAGCGACGCCACCGACTGCGCGACGATCGCATCCTTGCGCGCCTTCACCGCCTTCATGTCGACGCGCACCGCACCGTCGATCACCACGCCGTAGTCCGCCGCACGGCGCGCGACATGCGCGGTGCGCGCACTCGCCACCAGCGTCTTGGTCGGGATGCAGCCGTCGTTGACGCAGGTGCCGCCCAGATGCTCGCGCTCGACCAGCGCGGTCTTCATGCCGGCGGCGCACAGCCGGGCTGCGAGGAACGGCCCGGCCTGGCCGCTGCCGATCACGATGGCGTCGAAATGGCGTGTCATCAGAATCCTCCATGAAAGCTGCCGCGCATCATGCGCCGGCATCGAACAAACCCTGCCTTGGTCGGATTCGCGACAGCGAACTGACAGCCCTCTTCGACGCAGGGCGCTTGACCGGCCCGTTGCGGCTCCGTAGACTTTGCCGCCTGGGCTCACAAGAATTCTTGTGCCCCACCCAGCCGGCCGCCTGTCATGCGGCACACGACTCCCACACGGAGACGCTCCCCCTTCAACCGGGCCTCGGCGGCCTTGCCGCCGAGGAACATTGCGTCTTCGAGGCCTGCGTGGACACGAGTCGTCATCGGCTGCTCGACAGCCAGTTCCTGCTTCACAGCGCGTTCGGCGATGCCTGGTTCTTCGACCGCATCGCGCGCTCCTACGAGCCTTCGGTGGTCGAGCCGGGCGCCATGCCGGCGATGGACATCCGCGTGCACCACGCCAGCGCCGCCGAGCTGGCCGACACAGCCGCCGGCTGGCCGGCGCAGGCGCGTTTCCACCGTTCGCTGAACTACCCGCACTGGAACCTCGAAGGCCCGGCCGATGCCGGCATCGATGCCGGCGGTGCCATCCACCTGCCGGGCGAAGGCATGCTGTTCCGCCACGATGCGCGGCGCGCCTGCCTCGACGTGCACATCGACCCGATGCGCGCCGTGCGTTCCAGCGAGCTGATCTTCCATGCCGCGCGCAACCTGACACTGTGGCGCCGCGGGCCGCGCTTCGCGCCGATGCTGCATGCGAGCGCGGTGGTGCTCGATGGCGGGGCCTGGCTGTTCCTCGGCAGCAAGGGGGCCGGCAAGTCGACGCTGTTCATCGACATGGTGCTGCGGCACGGCGCGCGGCCGCTCGCCAACGACCGGGTGCTGCTGGATGCCGAAGACGGGCGCAGCGTGTGGTCGTGGCCCAGCTACCTG
>NZ_JBFUCB010000579.1:0-3855 GCF_056405435.1 Rhizobacter sp. P1_G5
GGATGTCGGCGTACCAGGCGCAGTTCAGGCCCAGCGATTCATCGTGTTCGAGGTCGCGCCCGCCCATGTCCATGCGCGACGAGTGGATCCCGAGCAGCTTCCACGGCAGCGCGCCGCCGTGCGGATGGCGCATCACGACCGGTGCGCCGCTGGTGCCGCGGTGCGTGCGCGCATCGGTCAGGAAATAGCCCTGGCCCTGGAAGCGCACGCCGAACGAGGACGCGATCGCCGCCTGCCGCACCACCGGCAGGTGGTGCACCACGTCGTGGAAACCGAGCGGGAAGCCGACCACCAGCAGCGAGCTGCCGACCTCCACCTCGTCGAGCGAATGCTGCAGGTGGTCGGGCGTGAACGGCACCATCGCCACGCCCACCGGCAGCGCCGCGCGCTCGATCTCGAGCACCGCGACGTCGATCTCGCCGCCGGCATCGCGCCCCTGGCGCCACACGCTCTTGCCGTCGCGGTACAGCAGCATCGACAGCCCGATCGAGCGGGTCAGGTTGACGGCGTCGGTGTGCAGCTCGATCTCGATGCGGCTCGGGTAGTGCTTGCTTGGCCCATCGATCAGCACGTGGCGGCTGGTGACGAGGAAGAGCCGCCCGTCGCGCTCGAAGAAGAAGCCGCTCGCACCGGTCAGCGGGAGGGTGCCGTCGAAAGTGGAGACGCGGGCGGAGGTCAGCAGCAGCGGTTCGATCATGACCCCGAGTGTGGGGCCTAGAATCCCCGTTCCGTCTGACCGACAGCCACTGGATCAACACCATGTACCGCTGTGTGATCGCTGCAACCGCAGCCCTCGCCTTCGCCTGCGCCACCCTGCCCGCCGCCGCCCAGGCGCAACGCCCGTTCCCGCAGAACGCGTTGCGCGGCGTGATCGCCTTCGACAACCCGCCGCAGGTCACGCTGAACGGCAAGCCGGCACAGCTCGCCCCGGGGGTGCGCATCCGCGGCCAGAACAACCTGCTGGTGCTGACCGGCCCGCTGGTCGGCAGCAAGCTGGTCGTGCACTACACCACCGAGTTCACCGGGCTGATCAAGGACGTGTGGATCCTGCGCGACGACGAGATCAAGGTCGTGCCGTGGCCGACCACGGTCGAGCAGACGCAGACCTGGAGCTTCGATGCAGCGGCCCAGGTCTGGACCAAGCCGTGACGAGGTCGTGATGGAAGAAGAACGCACCAAGAAGGTCTATATCAAGACCTTCGGCTGCCAGATGAACGAGTACGACTCGGACAAGATGTCCGACGTCATGCACGCGGCCGAAGGCTACGAACCCACCCAGGATCCGGAGCAGGCCGACCTGATCCTGTTCAACACCTGCTCGGTGCGCGAGAAGGCGCAGGAGAAGGTGTTCAGCGACCTCGGCCGGGTCAAGCACCTGAAGGCCAAGGGCGTGATGATCGGCGTCGGCGGCTGCGTCGCGAGCCAGGAAGGCGCGGCCATCATCGAACGCGCGCCGTACGTCGACGTGGTGTTCGGCCCGCAGACGCTGCACCGCCTGCCCGAGCTGCTGAAGCAGCGCCAGCGGCAGCAGCGCCCGCAGGTCGACATCAGCTTCCCCGAGATCGAGAAGTTCGACCACCTGCCGCCGGCGCGCGTCGAGGGCGCGACGGCCTTCGTCTCGATCATGGAAGGCTGCTCGAAATACTGCAGCTACTGCGTGGTGCCGTACACCCGCGGCGAAGAGGTCTCGCGGCCGTTCGACGACGTGCTGGTCGAGGTGGCAGGCCTGGCCGACCAGGGCGTGAAGGAAGTGACGCTGCTGGGCCAGAACGTCAACGCCTACCGCGGCGCGATGGGCGATACCAGCGAGATCGCCGATTTCGCACTGCTGATCGAGTACGTCGCCGCGATCCCCGGCATCCAGCGCATCCGCTACACCACCAGCCACCCGAACGAGTTCACGAACCGGCTGGTCGAGGTGTACGGCCGCGTGCCGCAGCTCGTGAACCACCTGCACCTGCCGGTGCAGCACGGCAGCGACCGCATCCTGATGGCGATGAAGCGCGGCTACACGGTGCTCGAGTACAAGAGCACGATCCGCAAGCTGCGCGCGGTGCGGCCGGACATCAGCCTGTCGAGCGACTTCATCGTCGGCTTCCCCGGCGAGACCGAGGACGACTTCACGAGGATGATGAAGCTGATCGACGACGTCGGCTTCGATTCGAGCTTCAGCTTCATCTACAGCCCGCGCCCCGGCACGCCGGCCGCGGCGCTCGCCGACGACACGCCGCATGAGACCAAGCTCGCCAGGCTGCAGCACCTGCAGGCGGTGATCGAGGACAACCAGCGGCGCATCGGGCAGTCGCGCGTCGGCACGGTGCAGCGCATCCTGGTCGAAGGCCCGTCGCGCAAGGATGCGGACGAGCTGATGGGCCGCACCGAGTGCAACCGCATCGTCAACTTCGCCGGCCCGGCACGGCTGGTCGGGCAGATGATCGACGTGAACATCACGCTGGCCTACCCGCATTCGCTGCGGGGCGAGGTGGTGACGCGGGACGAAGTGGCGGTCGTCTAGCGCCGGCCGGGTCCGAAACCGGCCCACCAGAGGGTGAGCGCGCAGCCGACAACCATCGCGCCATAGGTGGCCATCTTGCCGTCCCGGCCCAGCCAGGCCAGGCCGACGATGGTCACCACGCTGGCCACGCCCGCCGACCACAGCCACAGCCGCGCCCAGCGGACGTTCGCCAGTTCACGCCGCCACAGCAGCTTGGTCAGTGCCGACGCCAGCGCGGTGACGCCGAAAGCGGGTCCGAGGAAGTTCAGCAGGTGCCACAGTGCGTCCAAAGGTCCCATCGACTGGTTCTCGCGAAAGCTGGCCCGGAAGTTGCCGACAAACCGCGTTATTGTGACGAATCGTCAGCGTCTATGACGGTCTTGAGAATCGGCAAACGCCCGACGGCGTTGCAAATTTTATAATCTGCCCATGAGTGTCTTCGCCCTCGGTCTGAACCACACGACGGCTCCGCTGGATTTGCGGGGCCGTTTTGCGTTCACTCTCGAGCAGCTGGCGCCGACGCTGCAGGGTTTCCGCGAGCGGGTGGCGCGCCCGAGCGGCAGCCCCGAGGCGGCGATCCTGTCCACCTGCAACCGCACCGAGCTGTACTGCGCGGCCGAGCCGGCGCTGGTGCGCCCGGCGATCGACTGGCTGGCGGGCGTGGGTGGCGTGGCGAGCAACCACTTCATGGACCATGCCTACGTGCTGGAGGGCGGCGCCGCGGCGCGCCATGCCTTCCGCGTCGCGAGCGGCCTCGATTCGATGGTGCTGGGCGAGCCGCAGATCCTCGGCCAGATGAAGCAGGCGGTGCGCGAGGCCAGCACCGCCGGCACGCTGGGCACCACGCTGCACCAGATGTTCCAGCGCTCGTTCGCGGTCGCGAAAGACGTGCGCACCTCCACCGAGATCGGCTCGCACTCGATCAGCATGGCCGCCGCCGCGGTGCGCCTGGCCTCGCAGCTGTTCGAGGACCTGCGCGACACCAAGGTGCTGTTCGTCGGCGCCGGCGAGATGATCGAGCTGGTCGCCACGCACTTCGCGGCCCGCGCGCCGCGCGCGATGGCGGTGGCCAACCGCACGCTCGATCGCGGCGAGAAGCTGGCCAGCCGCTTCGGCGCCGAGGCGATCCGCCTGTCCGACCTGCCGGCCCGGCTCGGCGAGTTCGACGCCGTCATCTCGTGCACCGCCAGTTCGCTGCCGATCATCGGCCTGGGCGCCGTCGAGCGTGCGCTGAAGGCGCGCAAGCACCGCCCGATGTTCATGGTCGACCTGGCCGTGCCGCGCGACATCGAACCCGAGGTCTCGCGGCTGAACGACGTCTACCTCTACACCGTCGACGACCTGTCGGCGCTGGTGCAGAC
>NZ_JBFUCB010000580.1:0-3853 GCF_056405435.1 Rhizobacter sp. P1_G5
ACGTGGCGGGCCACCGGCTGGGCACGCGCGAGATCGAGGAGAGCATCAGCAGCCACCCGGCGGTGGCCGAGGTGGCGGTGGTGGGCGTGGCCGATGCGCTGAAGGGGCAGGCCGCGATGGCCTTCGTCGTGCTTCGCGACGCGGGGCGTGCGAGCGACGAGGCCGCCCGGCTGCGGCTGGAGGGCGAGGTGATGAAGACGGTCGAGCAGGGGCTGGGCGCGATCGCCCGGCCCTCGCGGGTGCACTTCGTCAGCGCGCTGCCGAAGACGCGCTCCGGCAAGCTGCTGCGCCGCGCGATCCAGGCCGTGTGCGAGCACCGCGACCCGGGCGACCTGACCACCATCGAGGATCCGACCGCGCTGCAGCAGATCCGCGAGAGGGTGGGGTCAGAGCACCTCTGACGCGAAGTCGGCGAGGCGCGAGCGCTCGCCGCGCGCCAGCGTGACGTGCCCCGAATGCGGCCAGCCCTTGAAGCGGTCGACCGCGAAGGTCAGGCCCGAGCTGCCCTCGGTCAGGTACGGCGTGTCGATCTGCGCCAGGTTGCCCAGGCACACGATCTTCGTGCCGGGGCCGGCGCGCGTGATCAGCGTCTTCATCTGCTTGGGCGTCAGGTTCTGCGCCTCGTCGATGATCACGAACTTGTTCAGGAAGGTGCGCCCGCGCATGAAGTTCAGGCTCTTGATCTTGATCTTGCTGCGCACCAGGTCGTTGGTGGCCGCGCGGCCCCATTCGCCGGCGGCGCCGTCGGTCTTCGACAGCACCTCGAGGTTGTCGTCGAGCGCGCCCATCCACGGCGACATCTTCTCTTCCTCGGTGCCCGGCAGGAAGCCGATGTCCTCGCCGACCGGCACCGTCACGCGCGTCACGATGATCTCGGTGTAGCGGCGGTCGTCCATCACCTGCGACAGCCCGGCCGCCAGCGTCATCAGCGTCTTGCCGGTGCCGGCCGTGCCGGTCAGCGTGATGAAGTCGCACTCCGGGTCCATCAGCAGGTTCAGCGCGAAGTTCTGCTCGCGGTTGCGCGCGGTGACGCCCCACACCGCGTTCTTCTGGTGGGTGTACTCGCGCAGCGTGCGCAGCACCGCGGTCTTGCCGGTGATCTCGGTGACCTTGGCGTACAGCGGCGCGGCGCCCGGCGCCTCGAGGTAGACGAACTGGTTGACCAGCAGCGCCGGCACCATCGGCCCGCTGATGCGGTAGTAGGTGAGGCCGCCCTGGTTCCAGCTCTCCATGGTCTTGCCATGGCGATCCCAGAAATCGGCGGGCAGCGGCAGCACGCCGGTGTAGAGCAGGTCGCCGTCGTCCAGCGTCTTGTCGTTGGTGTAGTCCTCGGCGGCCAGGCCCAGCGCACGCGCCTTGATGCGCATGTTGATGTCCTTGGACACCAGCACCACCTCGCGGCCCTGCTGCTGGTCGCGCAGCGCCTGCACGACGCCCAGGATCTGGTTGTCGGCCTTGCCCTGCGGCAGCCCCTGCGGCAGCGTCACGTTGACCAGCGTGGTCTGGAAGAACAGCTTGCCGCCGGCCTCACGGTGGCCGGTGGTCGCGAGCGGCAGGCCGTCGGCCATGTCGCGCCCCGGCTGGTCGGACAGGCCGCCGGCCAGCGCATCGAGGTCGCGGCTCACCTGGCGCGCATTGCGGGCGACCTCGGACATGCCCTTCTTGTGATCGTCGAGCTCCTCGAGCGTGATCATCGGCAGGTAGACGTCGTGTTCCTCGAAGCGGAACAGGCAGGTCGGGTCGTGCATCAGCACGTTGGTGTCGAGCACGAAGAGCTTGGCCGGGCCGGTGCCGCGCGGCTTGCGGGCTTTCGGCTCCGGCGCGCTGCGGCGCGGCTTGTCGGCGGGGTACGCGGCCGGGCTCGCGACCGGCGGGGCCGTCACCGGCGCGATCGCCTTGGCGGTGACCACCGGCGCGGCCTCGCGCGGCGCATCGAACAGGTCGAGCACCGCCGGCGAGGCGGGTTCCTCGCTGCGTTTGTTCTGCGTGCGTTTGCCGGGTTTGGGAGCGGCCTGCGATTCGAAATCGGCGGGGGTCAGGAGGGCGGCGCGTTTGGCAGGCGGCTTGGGCAGTGGCATGGGTGGTGTGTGGGTGTCAGTTGGCGAAGGGGGAGGCAACAGGACAGGCAACAAAAAAGCCGCGCGGTTGCCCGAGCGGCTTGATGTTTGGCTGTCTGGATTCACAACTCACAGGCATGGCCCATTATGCACATCCGCGATGACACCTCAACACAACTCCCGTCATCGTGGATTTTCCGGACCGACCGGCCTTCTTCAGGCCGCTTTCTTCAGGCCCTTGACGGCCTTCAGGATCTCGTCGACGTGCCCCGCGACCTTGATGCCGCGCCATTCGGCCCGCAGCACGCCTTCACCGTCGATCAGGAAGGTGCTGCGCTCGATGCCCTTGACCTTCTTGCCGTACATGATCTTGTTCTTGACGACGCCGAACATGTGGCAGAGCTTCTCTTCGGTGTCGGCGATCAGCTCGAACGGCAGCTCGAGGTTCTGCTTGAACTTGTCGTGCGAGCTCATGTTGTCGCGCGAGACGCCAAAAACCACCGCTCCGGCCTTGACGAAATCCTTGTGCCGATCGCGGAACTGCATGGCCTCGGTGGTACAACCGGGCGTGTTGTCCTTCGGGTAGAAGTAGAGAACGACGATCTGCCCCGCGAAGGCGGCGGGCGTGAACTTCACGCCACCGGTTGCGAGCGCTTCAAATTCCGGGAGGGGTTTGTTGAGGGCTGGCGTCATGAAGAATTCTGGGGAGTTGCGCCGCGGGAGGCGTAGCCGTAGATTATAAGGCCACGGCCATGGCGCTCCGGCCGGGTATCAGCTGCCCAGCAGCAGGCCGACCACCGCGCGGCGTCCCTCCGAGACCAGCACGTTGTAGGTGCGGCAAGCCGCCGCGGTGTCCATCGTCTCGATGCCGATGCGCCGCTCGATCAGCGGGCGCAGCCAGGCGGGCGGCGGGAATCGGATGCGGTCGCCGCTGCCGAAGATCACCAGCTCGGGCGACAGCGCCGCGATCACGCCGAAGTGCTCGGCGGTGAGTTCATCGAAGCGCTCGACCTTCCATTCCACGACCTCACCCTGCCACGGCACGACGATGCTGCGCCGGTGCACGACGCCGTTGATCGAGACGGCCCCCGGGATCAGGCCGGAGACGGCGTTGACGCCTTCGATGCGGTCGGGCTGGAGTTTCATGGCGTGTTCGAGCTGTCGGATGCGCAGGGGCGAGGTTCACGAATTCTTTCACACCGCGTATCCGATATCTGAAATCGAGATGTCGGCATCTTCGCCGCAGATGGTGCACCTCGCGACTTTCCGTTACCAACGGATCGTCACTCACAACCGCCTGCGGGAAGGGCTTCTCCAAATGTCGATGGGCATGCATGACGGCTTTGCATCGTTGGTGCGCGGGGTGCATCAGCGCCTTGGTCTGACGCTCCCGGTCGGCTGGGTCGTCGAGGCAGGAATGGCTGCACGTTCCGAGCTCGCACTGGACGGCGTCGGCTTCTCGTTGTTGTACGACCCGTTGGTCGATCCGCGGCGCATGCGCATGCAGTGCGACCTCGGGGATCCGGCTGAGCCGGCCCCGCGAAGGCTGGAGGACGTGCTGACGCGGATGCTGGAACTGAACTTCGTGTTGATGCTGCAGCAGCGAGGCACGACCCTGGGCATCGATCCGGATTCCGGCCGTGCGGTGTGTGTCATCGACGGTGATCTCGAAGCCATCCAGGCCGACGCGCTCGTGCGCAGCTTGCGAGCGGCCGCTGAACTTGCCTTGCATTGGCGACGCCACGGATTGCTGGACGACGGCGCCCGGGGTGGGGGTGGCACGCATGAAGCGAGGC
>NZ_JBFUCB010000581.1:0-3836 GCF_056405435.1 Rhizobacter sp. P1_G5
GCGGTGGTGTGCGTGTGGATCACGCAATGCAGGTCGGCGCGCGCGCCGTGCACCGCCGAATGGATCGTGAAGCCGGCGCGGTTGACGCGAAAGCGGGCCTCGTCCTGGCGGCCGGCCGCGCGGGCATCGACCACCCGGCCGTCGAGGTCGACCTTCACCAGGTCCGAAGCCCGCATCTCGTCGAACARCAGCCCRTAGCGGTTGATCAGGAAGTGCGGCTGCGCGCCCGGCACGCGTGCGCTGATGTGCGTGTCGATCAGGTCCGTCATCCGGAAATGCGCGACCAGGCGGTACAGCGCCGCGAGTTCGCAGCGGATGGCCCATTCGGCGGCGTCGATGCCCTCGGGCGCGGGCGGCAGCGGTTCGGTGGGGTTCATGAGATCAACGGGTGTCGTGCGGAATGGCCGGCCAGCAGCGGCAGCAGGGCCTGCGCATCGGCGAGTTCGTCGAGGTGCAGCACTGCATCGGCCAGTGCATCGGCCTGGGGGCGCGGCAACGCGACGGCCGCCAGCGCATCGAACTTCGCGCGCAGCGCGTCGGCCGGCAGCGGGTTGCCCGGCGCGCCGAGCGCGACCGGCACCGTGTGCGACACCGCCAGCCCGTCTTCGGTCGTGATCGTGACCTGCGGTTCGTCGAGCTCCGCCATCGCGGGATCGACCTGCAGGTGCACCAGCGACATCGCCGCCGCCAGCCGCGCATCGCCGCGCACCGGCGCGAGGTAGCGCGACAGGCCGGCGTCGCCGAACACCCAGGCGACCGCCACCGCATACGGCAGGCTCATCTGCGCCGCCGACAGCGAGCCGAGGTCGCGCCCGCCGCACATGCCCATCACGAAGCCGCTCAGCCGCACGTCGATGCGGCGCACCTGCTGCGCGAGGCCCGGGTGGGCCGCCATCAGGTGCAGCACCGCATCGATCGTCGAATGGGTGCTGCGGCACGACGCATGCGGCTTGATCGAGCAGCGCATCAGCTTCCAGGCCTCGCCGCAGCCGGCCAGCAGGGCCGCGGGCTCGCGCGATTGCGGTGCGAAGGCGTTGAAGAAGCCGCCCCAGACGTCGTCGAACACCTGTGTCGGGCCGCCGATGYCCTGCCCGGCCAGCAATGCGGCGCTCAGCCCGCCTTCGGCCGCGCGGCCGGCGTGCAGGCGCTTGGTCTGCGAGGCATCGTGGATGAAGGCCCACAGGCCGCCGCTGAAGCTCGCGGCATGGCCGAGCGCCGCGCCGGTCTGCACGGCATCCAGCCCGAGCACGCGCGCGGCCGCCGCGGCGGCGCCGAAGGTGCCGCAGGTGGCGGTCGAATGCCAGCCCGCGCCGTTGTGGGGCGCATAGCCGCCGCAGGCTTCCAGCACGCGCCGGCCGAGGTCGTAGCCCAGCACCACGGCGGTCAACAGGTCGCGCCCGCTGACTTGGCGCCCGGCCGGCGCGTGCCCGGCCTGCGCACGCACCAGCCCGAGCGCCGCCAGCGCGGCCGGCAGCACGACCGCGCCGGAGTGGTCGCAGCCGCCGGTGTCGTCGAGCTCCAGCGCATGCGCGGCGATGCCGTTCGCGAAGGCCGCATCGCGCGCACCGAGCCGCTGGCCCGTGCCCCACACCGGCGCGCTGCCCCCGGCCGTGTCGCCCGCCAGCATCACGACCGCGCTGCGCGCCTCGGCCGCAGCGCTGCCGGCGAGTGCCGCACCGAGCGTGTCCAGCAGGTGCGCCTTCGTGCGCGCCACCAGCGCCGCGGGCAGGTCGTCGAAGCGCGTGGCGGCGCAGAAGGCCCCGAGCTGCATGGCGGCGGTGTCGGACATCGCTGCGCGCCCGGCTCAGTTCGCGCTGTCGACGATCAGCTTCGGCACCGTGAACTCCTGCAGCCCCCATTTCGCGGCGATCTTCGCGTAGGTGCCGTYGGCGATCAGCTTGGCCATCGCCTCGCCGAGTTCGGCGGCCAGCGCCTCGCTCTTGCGCGGCATCGCGAGGCCCACGTACTGGAACGAGATCGGCTTGCCGAGCGTCGCGTAGGTGCCGGTCTCCTGGCCCATGATGTACGGCAGCGTCTCGCCGCCCTGCACCGCCGCGTCGAGCCGGCCCTGGCGCAGCTGGGTGCGGGCGTCGGCCGATCCCTCGGTGCCGCTGACCGCGATCGGCGGCTTGCCGGCCTTCACGCAGTTGTCGTCGCTCCATTTGGCGATCTCGGCCGGGAACGAGGTGCGCCGGCTCGCGCCGACCTTCCTGCCGCACAGCGCGGCCATGCCCGCGAACTCGGYGGCGCGCTCCTTCAGCACGAAGAACTGCGGGCCGGTCTTCAGGTAGTCGATGAAGCGCACCGCATCGCGGCGCGCCGGCAAATCGGTCATGCCCGACAGGATGATGTCGACGCGGCCGGTGGCCAGCGAGGCGAGCATCTGGTCGAAGCTGGTCTCTTCCCACTTGATCGTGGTGCCGAGCTTGGCGGCCAGCGCCTCGCCGAACTCGACGTCGAAGCCGGTGAGCTTCGCGGTGGCCGGGTCCTTGAATTCCAGCGGCGGGTAGTTCGAGACGATGGCCGCGGTGATCGGCGCGCCCTTCGCGCGCGTCTGCGCCTGGGCGGCCGGCAGCGCGATGGCGAGGGAGAGGGAGAGCGAGRGGACCGAGGCCCCGAGGCGGAAGGACATGAACGACTCCGTTGAAGGTGGATGGGATGCGGCGCTCAGCCGCGCACGGCCGAGATGAATTCGCGCGTGCGCTCGTGCCGCGGTTCGGACAGGACCTGCTGCGGCGTGCCGGTCTCGACCACGCGGCCCTGGTCCATGAACATCACGCGGCTCGCGACCTCGCGCGCGAAGCCGAGCTCGTGCGTCACGACGACCATCGTCATGCCGCTGCGCGCGAGGTCGCGCATCACGCCCAGCACCTCGCCGACGAGTTCGGGGTCGAGCGCCGAGGTCGGCTCGTCGAACAGCATCAGCTGCGGCTTCATCGCGAGCGCCCGTGCGATCGCGACGCGCTGCTGCTGGCCGCCCGACAGCTCGATCGGGAACGCATCGCACTTGCTCGCGAGGCCCACGCGCGCCAGCAGGGCCCGCGCCTCGGCCTCGACCTCGGCGCGCGGGCGCCGCAGCACCTGCACCGGGCCTTCGGTGACGTTCTCCAGCGCCGTCATGTGCGGGAACAGGTTGAAGCGCTGGAACACCATGCCGGTCTTCAGGCGCTGGCGCGCGATGCCGCCTTCGGACAACGCATGCAGCCTGTCGCCGGCGCGACGGAAGCCGAGCAGCTCGCCGGCCACCCACAGCGCACCGCCGCTCACCGTCTCGAGCTGGTTGATGCAGCGCAGGAAGGTGCTCTTGCCCGAGCCCGAGGGGCCGACCACGCACAGCACCTCGCCGGGCGCGATGTCGAGGGTGATGCCGTGCAGCGCGTCGAAATCGCCGAAGCGCTTGCGCACGTCGACCGCGCGCACGAGGGGCGGCAGCGCCGCGGTGGCGGTGGCGGTGGCGGTGGGGGCGGCGCTCATTGCCGTGCCGCCTTGCGGCCGGCGCCGCGTGCGTAGAAGGCCTCGACGCGCGCCTGCAGCACCGACAGCACCGTGACGACCGCGATGTACCAGAGGCCGGCGACGATCAGCAGCTCGATCACCCGCGTGTTCGCGTAGTAGATGTTCTGCGCGCTGTGCAGCATCTCGGCGTACTGGATCACGCTGGCCAGCGAGGTCAGCTTGATCATGCCGACGAACTCGTTGCCGATCGGCGGGATGATGACCCGCATCGCCTGCGGCAGGATCACGCGGCGCAGCGCGAGCAGGCGCGGCATGCCGAGCGCCTTCGCCGCCTCGTACTGGCCGACGTCGACCGACAGCAGCCCCGCGCGCACCACCTC
>NZ_JBFUCB010000582.1:0-3833 GCF_056405435.1 Rhizobacter sp. P1_G5
ATGCTGGACGACTTTCGGGTCGAACTGGCGGAGCGCACATGCCTGCGCGTCATGGCGGAACTGGCCGTGCGTCACAGGGGCCCGCAGTGGGCCATCCGCGCGTTCCTGAAGTCGGTCGTGGACGAGACCATCATGCTGGCTGATATTCCTGGCGCGGCGCTGATGGATCTCGAGATGCAGCCCATCGGCGAGGCCTACGTGGCGGTCTGGTTCTTTGGCCTGGCACATGAGCTCGGCCATCTATGCCGGCCGGAGCCGAAGGCGTGGGCGCGGCGCGACATGGGCCCGGACGCCGCCCGGCTATGCCTGGAACGCTGGCTGCCTCAACTTCCCATGCTGCCGGGCATGGCGCAGGAGGTCTGGCGTCGCGTCGACGGGGGTGATCCCGGCTACTGCCTGTCGCTCGAGGCGCTGGCCGAAGAGGCTTTCGCGGACTGGTTCGCCGGCCTCCATGTCTACAACGCGAGCCGCCTGATCATGCATGCGGACGGCAGCGAGTTCGACCTTGCGAGGTACGTCCGGGAGCAATGCCTTTGCGTCAACATCGTCAGCCTGCTCGATCGCTGCAAGCAGGTCGCCTGCGTGGCCGAGGCGGGCATCGACGACGAGCGCGGGCGTGATGAACTGCTGTTGCGTCCGGTGTCGTACGCGGTGCGCCGCACGATGGTCCGCTCGCAGTTGGATCAACTCGTGGCGATCCACCTGTGCGGCTCGGAGCCGTTGTCGCCCGCGCACATCTCGCAGGCGGAAGCCCTGGTCAACGAGATCGAGACCAGCCTGCAGCCGCGGCTCGACCAGATCGAGAAGGGATTGGCGGCCGCGATGCGGTTCGCGCTGTTTCCCGGCGAGCGCAGCGGCGAGCTGATGCGCCGCTATGCGCAGCAGAAGATGGCGGCGTCGGTCGACGTGCACGCTTCCGGTGCCGTGCATCTCTGCGACCTGATCGAGTGCTTTCACGGCCGCGTCGAGAGCGCCGAGGCCCTCCGGCGCATCGCGACGGCACGCCGCCAGTAGGTCGCCATGGACAACAAGTTCATCGTCCTGCTGATCGCGGACTCGGCGGGCGCCGTCATGGCCCTCCACACGCTCAACGGAACGCACTACGGGGGGCTGCTGCCTGTCTTTCGAGAAGGAGGTGAGCTTTCTTCCTTCAAAGCGTGGGCGCAGCAAGGCCTCAAGCCGGGCTACGAGATCAGGACGCTGCTCATCCTGGCGGAGGACATCGACAAGGTGCGCGTCACCCTCGCCGAGCGCAACCTTCTGCCGGCCGGAGAGACGCGCGTCGCACTGGAGGGCACGGACTTCTTCGACGAGGTGATCGCCCAGATGCTGACCGACACGCTGTGGGCAGACCCTGGTTAGCGAGTTCCACCTGGCCCGCACCTCGATCTTCAGGGGCAACTGCGCAGCGCACCGCCATTGAAGTTGCGCGTGACGGTGAAGGGCTGGCCCGTGCCGCCCGGTGCCGGCTTGAAGCTGATGTTGTCGCGATCAACGAAGTGGCCGCTGTAGGTTCCCTGATAGCTGCCCAACGGCTGGCTGAGCGTGATGGAGAGGTCACGGCCGTCGTAAGTGCCCGTCAACGCGGCGGTCCCTCCGTTGACGACATCCATGTTGGCGCTGGCAGGCAGGGTGCCCTTGCTGCTGCAGTCGTCGCTGGGCTTCAACGACATGTGAAGCGTCGGATTGTCGAGATTATCTTGAAAGACAAAGCTGAAGAACGGCACGAACAAGGCCTCGGTGCCACCCCCGCAGGCCATGAGAACGGCGACTGCCAAGAGAAGCGACAGGTGGCGGATTGGCGCTCGGGCGCGAGGTGGATTCATGGTGAGCTCCTTCGGTTCAGAACCTGCAGAAAATCCGTGATCCCGTACTGCAATGTGTCCAGTTCGGACGAGAGAGAACGCATGCGCGCCTGCACTTCCGGAGGCGACGACTTCGTCTCGAAGATGGTTCGCGCGTCGCCGGCGTTGAGTTTCCAGAACACTTCGTGCACCGCCCACAGGCGGTCGCGCACAGCGACCCACATCGGCAGCACGTTCGGCGGCCAATGGCGACTCAGCGCCCCGTCGTAGCGATCGCGCGCATCGCGGAACCTGTTGATCGCCGTGTTGTAGTCGCGGCTGAAGTCGAAGAACAGTTTTTGCGGCACGGCGGGCTGCTGGAGCAGGCCATGCAGGTTGCGCACGCTGAAGAGGTACAGGTTCAAGGTCTCTGACAAGTCGACCTGGGCGGCACGAGGATCGGTCGGCGGTATGTTGCGCGCCGCCTCGAGTTGCCACGCGCCGGGCATCTGCACGGCAACGCGTGCTGCGAGCGCGGCCGCGCTGTAGACGATGTAGCTCAGGTCGCTGGCGTCCGTGATGAGGCCGACGACGCCGTAGCCGCTCAACACAGGCCCACCCGAAGCGCCACCCAGCGCACCGGGAAACTCGATGCGCAGGTTGTCGCGATCGTCGCGCGGGTAGGCCACCGCGCCGTTGCGAGGTGCAAGACCGCACTGCTGCGCCTCGCCCAACAGCCATGTTCCGACGCCACGCACGATGACCGCCTCGTCAGCGAGCGCGCGCGTTCGCACCGAGAAGCCCTCGGGCCTCGCCACGCGAAGCAACGCCACGTCGGCGGCATCCGCATTGAACTCGCCGACTCGTTCGGCGGCGATCGGCTTCTCGCTCGCGGCTTTGCAGAACATGACCTCGATACGGCCATCCTGGCTGCCTCCGACCACGTGGCGCGCGGTTGCAATCAGCAGGTGACGTTGCGTGGCTCCGACGATGAGTCCGAACCCGTGCTCCTGGTGATCGATCGCACGGATCCGGACGACATTGGCGAGCAACTGTTCGCCGAACTCCTCGGCAGAGAGGAAGGTCGTGTCGGAGGCCGCCGTCGCTGCCGTTGCGGCGACGGCGAGCGCCATGGCCAAGGCGCCGCTCAGTGCACGTCGGAAAACTGATTTCGCATCCATGCCAAGGCACCCCACAGGACAGCCGCCGCTCCCCAGAGCAGCTTCATCAGATGGTGGCGGGCCGCGTATTCAAGCCAGCTCGGCTTGAGCGAGCGTTCGAATTCACCCACCCTCAGCCGCATTGCACCGGCGGAGCCGTTGAGCCGCAGCGTCAGCAGCCCGTCCGCCAGGACTTCGCAACGCTCGATCACCAGCCCGTCCAGCTCGAGCCAGTCACCGGCCGCGAGCTTGACGCTCTCACCCGTGGCAGGCAACGTGATCGTTCCACCCTCGATGCTCGAGACGACCGCCGCAACGCCGGTTGCGCTGGCTCGCCGTTCGGCGAATCGCAGCGCCACCGGACGCAGCTCTCTCAGCCGAATGGGTGCGTCGACGGCGCGGCTCAGCGACAGCGACATCGACGAAGCGACGCCGCCGTTCGCGTCGCCGGCCGAAACGCGAATCCATTCGCCATGGTCGTATCGCCGTTCCTCCGGCACCGCGGCCTCCGACAGGCGCAGCGTGGTGCGCCCACGCAAATCGAACTCCGCCTGCGTGCCGGAACGGGGGCCTTCCAGGCGCAACGAGAGCATGGCGGGATCGGCTTGCATCGTGAGCCGGGTATCGGCCGGCCAACGCAATGTGCTCAGCGTTGCTTCATCGGCGCGCAGAACGATCGCACCGGAGGGGTTGGCCATGAAAGCCTGCACAAGGGTCGAGTCGGGGGACGCCAGCAGGCTGAAGCCTTCGACCCGGGTGTCGCCACGCAACCCCAGGGGTCCGATCGCCGAGGCGCCGGCCATCGCCAGGGTCGCCGAACCGGCCTGCAGCTCGAGTCCCAGCGGGACAGCCGGAACCTGCACGGTCGCCGCGAGGGTCAGCACGACCG
>NZ_JBFUCB010000583.1:0-3830 GCF_056405435.1 Rhizobacter sp. P1_G5
GGCAGTCGACGTGTGCGTAGTGGCGGTTCGCCGTCTCGTACTCGACGTGCGCCGTGTTGATCGTGATGCCGCGTGCCTTCTCTTCCGGCGCCGCGTCGATCTGGTCGTACGCCTTGGCTTCACCACCGAACTTCGCCGACAGCACCGTCGTGATCGCCGCCGTCAGCGTCGTCTTGCCATGGTCCACGTGACCGATCGTCCCAACGTTCACGTGCGGCTTGGTCCGCTCGAATTTGCCTTTTGCCATTTTTCGCGCTCCTAGCGGTCGAGATTGACAGTGCTGAAAAAACTGGTGCCCATGGCGCGGATCGAACGCGCGACCTCTCCCTTACCAAGGGAGTGCTCTACCACTGAGCCACATGGGCAGGTCTCTTGTGTCCTGTCGACACAGGGCTGACAACCTCAGGCAGTCAAGCCTCTGACGACATCACAACGTCTCCGTGAAGATCCGTGGAGCGGGAGACGGGAATCGAACCCGCGTCATTAGCTTGGAAGGCTAGGGTTCTACCATTGAACTACTCCCGCCCGGGAGCCCCACCCGCCCCGGCCAGAACCCCATCGACACATCGAGGGAACCCGACCGAAACGGTCTTGCAACAACAACGTCTAGCGGTCTAGCAACTTACAGAATATGTTTCGCCGTGGTGGAGGAGGCTGGATTCGAACCAGCGTAGGCGTAAGCCAACAGATTTACAGTCTGCCCCCTTTAGCCACTCGGGCACCCCTCCGCGGCGAACTCGGGACTATACATCGAGTTGGTGACACTGGCAAACCAGCACCGCAAAAAATGACCTCGCCACAGCCGTCGACGCCCGGATAATCGCGCCCGCCCCAGCATTTCCCGCGGGCGATCCGGAGGAGAGAACCCCATGACGAAGACCATCCTGGCCGCCGCGGTGCTCGCGTTGTCGGCCTCCGCCCAGGCGCAGAGCCAGTACCCGTCCGACACCGGCCCAGGCCCTGGCGTGCGGATTCGCCCGTTCCTCGGCCTCGGCCTGACCTGGGGCGGCGACAAGCTCGACTCGGTCGAGTTCGAGGACGGCCACAGCACGTCGATCCGCGCCGGCGGCCTGGTCGACGTGAAGGCCGGCGTCGACGTGCATTTCGACAGCCCGTTCTCGGCGCAGATCAGCGTCGGCTACCACTTCCAGACGATCCGCGGCGAGACGCGCTCCGGCGACGACGGCCGCAAGACCTTCGAGCGCTACCCCGTCGAGGTGCTGGGCCACTGGGACCTGAGCGACCAATGGCGCCTCGGCGGCGGGCTGCGCTGGTCGCAGAACGCGAAGTTCTCGTCCAGCGGCGCGCTCGACGTGGGCAATGTCGAGTTCGACTCGTCGACCGGCGTGGTGGTCGAGGGCGAGTACTTCGTGAGCCGCGCGGTCGCGCTGAAGCTGCGCGCGGTGCACGAGAAGTTCACGCTGAAGGGCTATTCGACCGCGCCGGAATACGACGGCAGCCACGTCGGCTTCTACGTCAGCTACTACTTCAACTGAGCCTGGCGCGCCTGGGCCCTCACCGGCTCCAGTCGATCGCGCCGCCGTGGGCCGACAGGTGCCGTTGCGCGGCACCGAAGTGCCCGTTGCCGATGAAGGGCACCGGCGGGCGCCGCGCCGACAGCGGCGACGGGTGGTTCGACGCCAGCACCAGCGCATCGGGCCCACCCTGCTCGCGGATCAGCGGCCCGAACTGCTGGGCATGCGCGCCCCACAGCATGTAGACGCAGGGCCGGCGCCGGCCCGCGACCGCGGCGACGATGCGCTCGGTCAGCGGCTCCCAGCCATGGCGTGCGTGGCTCGCCGGCGCGGCCTGCTCGACGGTCAGCGTCGTGTTCAGCAGCAGCACGCCCTGCGCGGCCCAGCCGGACAGGTCGCCGGTCGCCGGCGCCTCGCCGAGATCGCGCACCAGCTCCTTGAGGATGTTGCGCAGGCTCGGCGGCAACGCGACGCCGGCCGGCACCGAGAACGCGAGCCCATGGGCCTGGCCCGGGCCGTGGTACGGGTCCYGCCCGAGGATCAGCACGCGGACCTCCGGCAAGGCCGTCAGTTCCAGCGCGCGCAAGGGCTCGGGCGGATAGACCACCGCCCCCTCGGCCACGCGCCGGTCGACGAACTCGACCAGGCCCTGCCCGGCGGCCGATTCGCGCCAGGGCCGCAGCACCTCGCGCCAGCCGAGCGGCGCGGCATCGAGCACCTGCGCCAGCGGCGCCTTCAGCGAGCCCTCCCCGCTCACCGGAACAGCTCGGCCAGCGCCACGCCCGGATCCGGCGCGCGCATGAACGCCTCGCCGACCAGGAAGGCATGCACGTTCGCGTCGCGCATGCGCTGCACGTCGGCGCGCGCGAGGATGCCGCTCTCGGTCACCAGCAGCCGGTCGCCGGGCACGTGCTTCAGCAGCCCGAGCGAGGTGTCGAGCGTGACCTCGAAGGTGCGCAGGTTGCGGTTGTTGATGCCGACCAGCGGCGTCTTCAGGCGCAGTGCGCGGTCGAGTTCGGCGCCGTCGTGCACCTCGACCAGCACCGCCATGCCGAGCGCCTGCGCCTGTGCCTCCAGGTCGGCCATCTGCGCATCGTCCAGCGACGCGGCGATCAGCAGGATGCAGTCCGCCCCCATCGCACGCGCCTCGAACACCTGGTACGCATCGATCATGAAATCCTTGCGCAGCACCGGCAGCGCGCAGGCGGCGCGGGCGGCCTTCAGGTAGTCGACCGAGCCCTGGAAGAACTGCCGGTCGGTCAGCACGCTGAGGCAGGCGGCGCCGTGCTTCTCGTAGCTGGCGGCGATCTCGGCCGGCACGAAGTGCTCGCGCAGCACGCCCTTGCTGGGGCTCGCCTTCTTGACCTCGGCGATCACCGCCGCCGAGCCGGCCGCGATCTTGCCGCGCAGCGCCTTCGCGAAGTCGCGCAGCCCGCCAAGAGATTCCGCCTCGCGGCGCACCGAGGCTTCGTCGCGCAGCTTGCGGGCCGCCGCGATCTCTTCGCGCTTGACCGCGTTGATCTTGTCGAGGATGTCGCTCATGCTGCCTTGAACTTGTTGGTGACGGCCACGAACTGGCTCAGCTTGGCCAGCGCCTTGCCCGAGGCCACCGCCTCGCGCGCCATCCGCACGCCTTCGGTCACCGACGACGCGACGTTCGCGCAATACAGCGCCGCGCCGGCGTTCAGCAGCACGATGTCGCGCACCGGCCCGTCTTCGTTCGCGAACGCGCGCTGGATGCACTGCACCGACTCGGCCTTGTCGGCCACCTTCAGCACGCGGGTGTCGTAGACCGGCATGCCGAAATCGCTCGGGTGCACCATGTACTCGCGCACCTCGCCGTTCTTCAGCTCGCCGACCAGCGTCTCGCCCGACAGCGAGATCTCGTCCATGCCGTTCATGCCGTAGACCACCATCACGTGCTCCGAGCCCAGGCGCTGCAGCACGCGCACCTGGATRCCGACCAGGTCGGCGTGGAACACGCCCATCAGCTGGTTCGGCGCGCCGGCCGGGTTGGTCAGCGGCCCGAGGATGTTGAAGATCGTGCGCACGCCGAGCTCCTTGCGCACCGGGCCGGCATGCTTCATCGACGCATGGTGGTTGGGCGCGAACATGAAGCCGATGCCGCATTCCTGCAGGCACTGCGCGACCTGCGCCGCATTCAGGTCGACGTTGGCGCCGAAGGCCTCGAGCACGTCGGCGCTGCCGGAACTCGACGACACGCTGCGCCCGCCGTGCTTGGCGATGCGCGCGCCGGCCGCGGCCGCGACGAACATCGCGGCGGTCGAGATGTTGAAGGTGTGCGCCGCGTCGCCGCCGGTGCCGCACAGGTCGACCAGGTGCGTCGTGTCGGCC
>NZ_JBFUCB010000584.1:0-3824 GCF_056405435.1 Rhizobacter sp. P1_G5
TTGCTTTCAGACCCCGACCACCAAGGGGTGGTGAGCGGCGCCTTGCCATGAAGCAATGTGACGGATTTTTCTGGAAGATGAAGATCGCAGTTCACGTCCAGCAGGATAGGTTGCTGGATCGGGTTCTCTATGTGATGCTCGACAATCAATCCCAGTTGATGCCATCCAGCCAATTCATGTCGAAATGAATGGGAGGCTCGAAAAACTCCGTTCTCCTCGATGAGTTCAACGTCGAATATGTGCGAATTAGCCCCTTTGGGGGCAAAGAAGGTTGCAAATCTGCGAAGGCGTGGCCTTGAAGCAAGTGCATTGAATATCATTGCGCGCCCAAAAGGATTGTGAGCAAAGAGATGAGTTCAGCGGCCACAACGACAGCAGTCGCCCCTGCGGTCATGGTAGAAGAATCAGTTCCCACCAAGGCGGGGGTAAGCCACCAAAGCCAAAGGGGCTTGGTTCCGTCGTCCATCTGTCCTGAACCGGATCGTAGGTAGCTCTCGACTGTCCAATACCGAATGATGATGATGCCGGCAGCGTTCTCGTCGCCGGTTCAGGTTTTTTATCGCATTTACATTTGGCTCGAGTGGCTGGATCGTTGATCAATCTGTTATAGGAAAGCCTGACGGCGGCGGCCCAGGCTTGGCAATTGTTGCAGAGCAGACTGTATTTTGGTGCCGGCCACATATTCATTGCTACGGCCAACCTCATTACGCAGTCGTTGTAACCGCCATCGGTTTCAATGTAGCCACCGGGGAAGGGGTCTGGTGTCACCCCGGATGGGGAGTACCCAAGATTATCAGGTGAAGCGCCATCTTCAAAAAAAGATTCTCGTGAGCGACTTGCCATCTGCCCAATGCGAAATTCAAGATCATAGTTGGCATGCCGTTGAGAGGTCGCATGCCAAAATAGGCCAAGCCCTGTGGATCTATGAAGCCGATTGGGCTCCCGTTGACATAAGAGTACGTTGACCAACTCCCACCGGATAACCCTATTGGGTCGCTCTGCGCATAGCTACCTTTCGAGCTGTCGTAGCTGCGGAAGTAGTTGTACCAAAGCCCCGACTCTGCATCCGCATACTGCCCCGGGAATCGCAGATTCTGCGTGAAGGCCCCGAGCCCATCGGGATTCGTCTCCGGTGCCGTCGTCCCGAACGGCTCGGCCAGCCAGCGCCAGCGCTTGGCTCCGTTCTGGTCCACAACGATGCGCGGCGCATTCAGGTGATCCGTGTGGATGTAGTAGATGAGTGGCGGGTTGTTCGCATTGGCCGGGTCCGGTATGAACATCGCCACCGGGATGCTGTCCAGCCACACGTATTCGCGGATCGCCTTGCCGGCCTGGTCGTATTCCCCGAGCAGTTGCCCCTTGAGGTCGTACACGAAGATCACCGTCTCGCCCGTGCTCGTCACTTTGCGGATGCGCCGGCGCTCTGCGCTGTAGTCGTAGCTGCCGGTCACCCCTGTCTTCGTGATGCTCGCGATCGAGCCGTTCAGGCCGTAGGTCGCCGTGTAGCCCACGCTGTCGCTGGTCGTGTTGCCGGCGTTGTCGTACCCGAAGCTGCGAGCTGGGTTCGTGATGTTCGTCAGTCGGTTGCTCGTCGCCTCGGTCGTGTACTCACTTGCGCTGCCGTTCAGGCTCACGCTCGTGCGGGTGCCGTTCGGGTCGTAGGCGATCGACCAACTCGATGCCGAGGCGGTGATGCTGGTGAGGCGGCTGTTCCCGTCGTACCCGAAGCTCTGGTCCAGCGCGGGTTGCGCCGAGCCGTCACTCGCCAGCAGGTGCGTGAAGCCGCTGATGCGGTCGGCGGCGTCGTAGCTCACGTCGCGCAGCACGTTGCCGAGCGGGTAGCGCACGATGCGCCCGCCCAGGTCGAACAGCCGCGTGTGGTTCATCAGGCCGCTTGTCATGTGCCAGTCCCAGCCGCTCACCGGGCCGAAGGGTTCCCACTTCACGTTGCTGATCAGCGGGACAGGCGCGCTGCCTGCGTCTTTCGCCAGGCTCATGCCGATGAGCTCGCCGGTGTCRCGCGTGATCACCAGCACCCGGCCCGACGGGTAGGTGATSGTCATCAGGTCGCCGTGCGAGTAGGCGTACTTCACCGTCGTYTGGATCGGCACGRTGTTCGCACCRGCCTTGGCGTTCACCGATTGCACGGCTTCGGTGATCCGGCCCCGCGGGTCGTACCTGAAACGGGCGAAGCCGTTCGGGTGATCGGCGCGGCTGAGCCGGCCGATGCTGTAGGTGTAGTCCGGGCCGGTGAGGTCCCAGCTCCAGGTGGTGGTCTGGCTCGCTTGGCCGCTCTGGCTGTAGACGACGCTGGTGAGTCGTCCTTCGAGATCGTAGGTGTAGGTTTCGGTGACGCCACGGCTGTCGGTGCGGGTCTTCAGCCGGCGTGCCGCGTCGTAGGTGATGTTGGTGATGCCGGTGTCCGGGCTGATCAGCTGCGTCGCATCGCCGAAGCCATTGCGCGGGTACTGCGTGACCAGGTTGCGCGGGTCGGTCACCTTCGTCGGCCTGCCGCCTCCGTCGTACTCGATCGCGGTCTTGCCGTTCCTCGGGTCGGTCAAKTCCTTCACGCGGTACTGCGGGTCGTAGCCCACCCGCGTCTGGATGTTCAGGCCGTTCGGATCGCGGGTGATCTTGGTGACGTTTCCTTCGGCGTCGTACTCGTAGGCACGGACTGGCGTTGGTGACACCGGCGGAGGCGGAATATCAGCGTGGCATGGGACGGCAGGCAAAAGCAGGCAAGTCGCAACAGCAAAGACCCCTGCATGGGTCGTCGTGTTCATCGTCGAGTTTCAGTAGGCGGTTGATCGATTCGCGCCGCCACACCCTCTCAAGGGGACTGCCTGGTCGGCGTACTGCGCGCATTGAAGCGCCGAGCTTGATCGTTGGCAAGCATCACATGCGACGCCGTCGGTGGCTTGCAACATGCCAGAGGTTCACGATGACGCCGATCGCAAATCTGCGTATCTCCACGTGCCCATGCAGAGACAGACGCGGAACAGTCTGCAGAAACAATGGAGTCAGCCCACCGCAGTCACCATGTACCGCAACAACTCACCCACCCCGCGGATCTGCTCCCCGAACGGCAGCTTGCCCACCCCGCGGAAGAACAGCCCCTTCTTCACATCCCCGCGCAGCGCCGCCGCGAGCTGCGTGTCGATGCAGAACTGCCCCCAGCCCGGCAGGCCGTCGCGCAGGCCGCATTGCGCGAGGCAGTCGAAATCCAACGTGCAGCGCGGCTTCACGTGCGCCGTCTTCTGCAGGCGCGGCTCGGCCTTCAGGTAGTTGCGCAGCCAGACCGTCGGCACCGCGCGCGCCGGCAGCCCGGCCACGCTGGTGAACTCGACCAGGTCTTCATCACGCGCCTGCGCCAGCACCTGCTTGAAGGCTTCGTGCGCATCGCATTCATGCGTCACCGCGAACGGCGTACCCAGCTGCACCGCTGCCGCGCCCAGGCCCTGCAGCCGCCGCACGTCGGCATGGCTGCGCACGCCGCCGGCCGCGATCAGCGGGATGTCCTTCTCGTAGCCGCCGCTGCGCAGGAACGCCAGCACCTGCGGGATCACCGTCTCGAAATCGAACCTCGCGTCATGCAGGTCGCCGATGCGCGCCGCGCCCAGGTGGCCGCCGGCCAGCCCCGGGTGTTCGATGACGATCGCATCGGGCAGGCGCTTGCGGCGCTCCCATTTGCGCACCAGCAACTGCACGCCGCGCGCGTCAGACAGGATCGGGATCAACAGCGTGTCCGGGTGCTCGCTCGCCAGTTCCGGCAGGTCCAGCGGCAGCCCGGCGCCGACGACCACCGCATCGATGCCGCATTCGAG
>NZ_JBFUCB010000585.1:0-3821 GCF_056405435.1 Rhizobacter sp. P1_G5
ATTGTATTGAGCGCCACGCGCCTCATCTGGACCCCATGTCGATTGCCGAAAACCGCCGAGCCCATTACGACTACCACCTCGAGGAACGCTACGAGGCCGGCATGGTGCTGCACGGCTGGGAGATCAAGGCGATCCGCGCCGGCCAGGTGCAGCTGACCGACGGCTACGTGCTGATCCGCGATGGCGAGCTCTACCTGATCGGCTGCCGCATCAATGCGCTGCGCAGCGCGTCGACCCACGTCAACCCCGAGGCCGACCGCACCAAGAAGCTGCTGATGCGCAAGGAAGAGATCAAGCGCCTGGTCGGCAAGGTCGAGCAGCGCGGCTTCACGCTGGTGCCGCTGAACMTGCACTACAAGGGCGGCCTCGTGAAGGCCGAGATCGCGCTGGCCAAGGGCAAGGCCGAGCACGACAAGCGCAACACCGAGAAGAAGAAGGACTGGGACCGCGAGAAAGGCCGCCTGATGCGGCACAAGATGTCCGCGCCCACCAAGGACTGAAGTCCGGTCGGACCTTCAGCCCTTCAAGGCCCCGAGCGCCTGCTCGCAATCGGCGATCAGGTCGTCGACCGCCTCCAGCCCCACCGAGAAGCGCAGCAGCGCACCGTTCCATGCCGGTTGCCGGCGGATCGCCTTCAGCTCGTACGGCACCACCAGGCTGACCGGCCCGGCCCACGAGTAGCCGATCCTGTGCAGCCGCAGCGCGTCGACGACGGCCTCGACCTGCGCGATCGAGAACCGCTCGTCGAACACCACCGAGAACAGCCCGGCGGCGCGCGTGCACAGCGCCCGCCAGGCCGCGTGCCCCGGCGACGCCGGCAGCGCCGGGTGCAGCACCTGCGCCACCTCCGGCCGCGCCGCCCACCACCGCGCCAGCGTGCGGCTCGCCTGGTCCTGCGCGTCATAGCGCAGCGCGAGCGACGGCAGCGCGCGCAGCACGAACTCGACGTCGTTCGCGCCGACGCCCCAGCCCATGCGCATGTGCGTGAACTTCAGCTTCAGGTGCAACGGCTCGTCGCGCGTGGTCACCGAGCCCATCAGCACGTCGGCGCCGCCGGACGGGTATTTCGTCAGCGCCTGGATCGAGATGTCGACGCCGAGCGCGAACGGGTCGAACGCCAGCCCCGCGCCCCAGGTGTTGTCGAGCGCGCAGGTGACGCCGGCATCGCGGGCGATCCTGATCAAGGCCGGCAGGTCCGGGAATTCCATCGTCACCGAGCCCGCAGCCTCCAGCCAGACGAGCTTCGTCGCCGGGCCGATCGCGGCCTGCAGCGAGGTCGGGTCCATCGCGTCGTAGAAGCGGTGCGCGATGCCCCAGCGCGCCAGCTCGTGGCGCGCCAGCTCCTTGTTGGGGCCGTAGGCGTTGTCGGGGATCAGCAACTCGTCGCCGCTCTTCAGCAGCGCCATGTCGACCAGCGTGATCGCGGCCAGCCCGCTCGGCACCAGCAGCGTGTGCAGGCCGCCTTCGAGCGTGGCGATGCGCTCTTCCAGCGTGAAGCTGGTCGGCGTGCCGTGCAGGCCGTAGGTGTAGCCGGTCTTCTCGCGCCAGGTGCGCGCATGCAGCGCGGCCGTCGTCGGGAAGATCACCGTCGACGCCTTGTACRCGCCCGGTGCCACCGCGCCGAAACCGGCCGGCGGCACGTAGGGGTGGTGGATCAGCGCGGTGCGTTGGTCCGGCTTGTCGTCGGCCGCCATTTCAGATGGGTTGTGCGACCAGGTCGTGTCCCTGGGTRCCGACGATGCGTGCCTTCGTGAACTCGCCGACCTTCAGCGTCTTCGAGGCCTTCTCCGGCGGCAGCAACTTCACATGGCCGTCGATCTCGGGCGCATCGGCATAGCTGCGGCCGATGCCGCCCTTGCGGCCGAGCGCCGGGGCCGAATCGACCAGCACCTGCATCGTCGCGCCGACGCGCTCGCGCAGCTTGGCGGCCGACACCTCTTCGGCCACCGCCATGAAGCGCGCGCGGCGCTCCTCGCGCAGTTCGGCCGGCACCGCATCGGGCAGCGCGTTGGCCGTCGCGCCCTCGACCGGCGAGTACGCGAAGCAGCCGGCGCGGTCGATGCGCGCCTCGCGCATGAAGTCGAGCAGGTGCTCGAACTCGGCCTCGGTCTCGCCCGGGAAGCCGGCGATGAAGGTGCTGCGCACCACCAGTTGCGGGCAGATCTCGCGCCAGCGCTGCAGGCGGTCGAGGTTCTTCTCGCCGTTGGCCGGGCGCTTCATGCGCTTCAGCACGTCGGGGTGCGAATGCTGGAACGGCACGTCGAGGTAGGGCAGCACGCGGCCCTGGGCCATCAGCGGCAGCACCTCGTCGACGTGCGGGTACGGGTAGACGTAGTGCAGCCGCACCCAGGCGCCGTGGCGCTCGGCCAGCTCGCCGAGCTTCTCGCACAGGTCGAGCATGCGGGTGCGCACCGGCTTGCCGTCCCAGAAACCGGTGCGGTACTTCACGTCGACACCGTAGGCGCTGGTGTCCTGGCTGATCACCAGCAGTTCCTTGACGCCGGATTCGAACAGCCGCTGCGCCTCGCCGAGCACGTCGCCGACCGGGCGCGAGACCAGGTCGCCGCGCATGCTGGGGATGATGCAGAAGCTGCAGCGGTGGTTGCAGCCTTCGCTGATCTTCAGGTAGGCGTAGTGGCGCGGCGTCAGCTTGATGCCCTGCGCCGGCACCAGGTCGATGAACGGGTCGTGCGGCTTGGGCACGTGCAGGTGCACCGCGTCCATCACCTCGTGCGTGGCATGCGGGCCGGTCACGGCCAGCACGCTCGGGTGCATCTGGCGCACCAGGTTGCCGCCGCCGTCGCCGGCCTTGGCGCCCAGGCAGCCGGTCACGATGACCTTGCCGTTCTCGGCCAGCGCCTCGCCGATGGTGTCCAGGCTTTCCTTGACGGCGTCATCGATGAAGCCGCAGGTGTTGACGATCACCAGGTCGGCCCCGGCGAAGGTCTTGGAGGTGTCGTAGCCCTCGGCGCGCAGTTGCGTGAGGATCAGCTCGGAATCGGTCAGCGCCTTCGGGCAGCCGAGCGAGACGAAACCGATCTTGGGGGAGGCGGACGCCGTGGGGGTGGCTGTCGCCAGCAGGTCTTGTGTCATCCGCGGATTTTCGCCGATTGGCGAAGCCCCGCGGGTGCGGACGGGCTGGAATCAGCGCTTGGGAGGCACGAAACCGGGCATTCCCGGGAAAAGGGCCTCCGCCTGCTTGGCCATCTGCTCGAACATGCTGCGCGATTGCTCGAGGTAATTCCCCATCACGCCCTGCATCCCCGGCGCCTGCCCGTTCAGGAACTGCGTCCACAACTCGGGATTCAGGCCCTTCGACTGCTCGGTGAAGCGGGCCTGCATGTCGGTGAAGGCCTGCAGGTTCTTCTCGAGGTAGCTGCCCATCACGCCCTGCATCGAATGGCCGTAGAAGCGGATGATCTGCGCGAGCGTCTGCGACGAGAACATCGGCACGCCGCCGGTTTCYTCYTCGAGGATGATCTGCAGCAGGATGCTGCGCGTCAGGTCTTCGGAAGTCTTGGCGTCGCGCACGACGAAATCCTGCCCTGCCAGCACCATCGCCTTCACGTCGGCCAGCGTGATGTAGCTGCTGTTCTGCGTGTCGTACAGGCGGCGGTTCGGGTACTTCTTCAACACGCGGGTCGTGCTGACGGCGGTGCCTTCCTTGGCAGATTCGTGAGCAGCGCCTTCCGTCTTGGCGGGAGGGCGGCGAGTCGAGGCCATTCAGCAAACTCCTTGTGGGACCCGGTGGGGTCGCGTGGTCGGGTCATGTGCGGTTGCACAAATGATTCTAGGAGCGTGCCGCCCTGGGCCGCGAAGGG